>CAZLJT010000017.1:16552-27349 GCA_964559905.1 uncultured Aquiflexum sp. | reverse complement strand
GATTGTAGGATTTAATTATCGGTGGAGCCCATATACCACCAAGATCAAAGAATTACTTATGGATGGGGCCATTGGGAAAGTCACATCTGTAGATTTTAACTGGTATTTGAACATGTACCATGGAGCATCCTATTTTAGAAGATGGCATGGGCAAAAAGACAAGAGCGGTACACTTTGGGTGCATAAAGCGACCCATCATTTTGATTTACTCAATTGGTGGTTGAATTCAGATCCAGAGGAGGTGTTTGCCTATGGAGATCTGGAGAGGTATGGGTATAACAATGAATTCAGGGGAGTAACTTGCCGAAAGTGCGATTTCCAACAGCAATGCGATCATTATTGGGATATCACCAAAGAACCGAACAATATGAATCTATATGTAAACCATGAACATCATGATGGCTACTATAGGGATGGCTGTGTGTATTCAAAGGACATTGATATTTATGATAAAATGTCTGCTCAGATCAAGTATAAAAATAATGTGGTGGCAAACTATTCCTTGACTACTTACTCCCCTTATGAAGGTTGGCGGATTGCATTTAATGGAAGCAAAGGACGTCTGGAGGCCTCAATGGATATTCCATATTACAAGGAATTGCGCAACAGTCAGGAGGAATTGCATGAGTTGGAAATGGATCAGTCCACTGGAAAGCAAAGCTCAGAGCCCATCATTACCCATCAACTATGGGAAGATTATAAAACAATTAAAGTAAGTATGGAGAGATCAGGTCATGGTGGGGGTGACAGGCGTCTTCATGACCAAATATTCAAACACCCCGAGCAAAAAGATCCATTTGATCGGACTGCAGGTATTCATGATGGGGCCATATCTATTCTGATTGGGGTTGCTGCCAGGAAAAGTATTGAAAGTGGAAAACCAGTAAAAATTGACAGTTTAACTGATCTGGAACTTAAGGCAAACAGGAGCTAAATTTCTTTTTATCCATCAAATCTTCTGAAATCCTTCTATTCAATTATTTTGGAAGGAATATAGATAACTTATTGCTAGATAGTTACGGCATTTTACATGATAATATACGCTCATTTTACAAAAGTGCAAGGCATGTTTTTGAAGAAAACCCTGAAGCTGATTTTTCAGATAAAGAAATAATTGAATTGGCTTAAAAATACAGTATTCCAGTCATGGGAGGTCCCATGCTTGGTAATCTGAACGAAAAGGGACTGACAATTTGGATGCGACCGGTTAGCAGGGATCCCATTCTGGTTAAAGTGACAGTATTTGGTGGGAGTGATGAAAAATCTTTTGTGATAAAACCTGAAAAGCCAGGAGTTGAGCAAAGATTAATAGTCGAAGGCCTAGTCCCTGATGATAAATATACATATGCCGTATACTCGCAGAATAATAAGATTGCTGCTGGTAATTTTACAACATCACCGGCAATTGACACAGAAAACCAGTTCAGATTGACTTTCGGTTCTTGCTTTCACAAAATTGGGTTGCATAATTCCAATCTTATCAGTCAAATCTTGAAAATGAAAGCATTCAAGGTGTATTGTTGCTAAGTGGCGACCGTCACGGTTCACATGGATTTACAATTCCTCGGGCCTCAGGATATAGTTTGCATGAATTTCAAGCGGCTTCTCTTGGAGGAGTGCCTGGACCTGAGGCTATAGCAGCAAATAATAGTCATCAAATATTTGGCTATAAAGGACCTGAACAAGTGGCTTTTGGTGAATTTACATTTAATACTGAAGAAGATAATGTATCTGTGATGTTTAGGTTGATCAATCAATATGGAGAAATATTGGAAGAAATTTTCCTACCTATAACTAAACTAACACCTTTCGCTAAGGTTAATTATATCAATTGATTTTTATATTCAAAGAAATTTTATTTTCCGTTTTTCTAGCAATTAAAAACCAAATTGGGGCTAACTCAAATCCTCTTCACCTTCAGCGAAGTCCCTTCGGTACTGATCACCTTTATTTTTTCACCTTTATCAATAAACTCTCCTCTGGAATAAGCATCATAAACTTCATCATCAATGATTATTTTTCCACTTGGCATCAATCGGGTGTGGGTGATACCCTCTTTATCCAGGAGACTGTCTGCATAGGAAGTTGAAGTATATCCTTCGGTGCTTTGTTGGGTGTTTGCCAATGAAATGGAGCTGAAAGCCTTCCATTGATTGACTTTCGGGGCAAAAACAAAAATCAGTGAAATAGCTGCTATGGCTGCAAGAATCACAGTAAGCAAAGCCACAAACAAGTCACCTGATGGTACAAAGGTGAAATCAAATGCATCGTTGGGGATCATACCAAGGGTAAGACCGGTTAAAATCCCGACGATTCCCAAAATACCGAATATCCCAAATCCCGGGATTACAAAAATTTCAACCAGCAAGAGGATACATCCAACTACAAAAACAGCTATTTCCCAATTTTGGGCCAAGCCGGTGAGGTAGTAAGGAATAAAATAAAGAACAATTGCGGTCAAAGAAGCAGCTAAGGGAAACCCAACTCCCGGTGTTTGGATTTCAAAGTAAATTCCCGCAAAAATGACCAGAATCAAAAATCCACTGACAGCTGGATTAAGAAAGAACGCAATGACTTTTTCAACTCCTGAGGTTTCATAAGTTAGCATCTCGAAATCATCAATACCTTGTTTTTCAATTACTTCAGTCACTGAATTGACCTCCCCTTCACAAAAACCATTGGCAATTGCTTCCGATACAGAAAATGTAATGACCGTTCCTTTTTCACTGATGCCTTCTATTTCCAGATTTTGGTCTACCATAGCTTCTGCGATTTTCGGATTTCTTCCCTTGGCCTCAGCGGTGCTCCGCATGATGGAGCGCATGTAGGATTGGTATTTGTCAGGAGCGGCTTCACCGCCTCCGCCCATCACCACAGTGGCGGCACCGATACTTGCGCCGGGAGCCATGTAAATACTGTCACAGGCAATAGAAATCAATGCACCTGCGGAAGCAGCATCTTTGTTGATCCAAACATGGATAGGGGTTTTTGTCTCGAGTATCATGGTCCTGATATCGTCTGCATCATTGACAGCACCCCCGTAAGTATCCATTTCGATCACGATCAAATCCGCTCCTTTGACTTGTGCATCTTCCAAGGCCAGTTTGACCTTTCTATTCATTCTTGGATCAATATTGTCGTCAATTTTAAAAGTATATACTTTTTGTTTGGCAGTTGAAAGGGAATCCTGTTGAAAAGAAAAGGAAATCTGAGGCAGGGAAAGCAATAATACTGCTAGAAGAAAAACGTATTTCATAAGGTAATCTGTTTAAGTGATGAATATACCAAATATTCCCATATCTGCCATAAGAACTAATTTTATCAATGGTATGTGAGAGTAAATTTTTTTGGTTTATTTTGGCGGAAAAACCAATTAATTATGAGTAAAAGAATTTATTTGTCTTTTTGGGTACTTATCGTGTCCGCATCTTTTTCAATGCTGAATGGTCAGACTGAACGCTGGCAGCAAAAGGTGAAGTATGAGATGAATGTTGAAATGGATGTCAATAGAAATATATTTCAGGGTACCCAAAAATTGCATTATACCAATAATTCTCCCGATACTTTGTTAAGGGCCTTTTATCATCTGTATTTCAATGCCTTTCAGCCAAACAGCATGATGGATGTAAGGTCCCGTACTATTTCAGACCCGGACAGAAGGGTGTTGGACAGAATTCAAAATCTAACTCCCGATGAAATAGGATTTTTAAATGTCAAAACACTGAGCATGAACGGGAAGAAAGTGGTTTTTGAACATGTGGAATCTATCCTTGAGGTGGATTTGAAAGAGCCTATTCTGCCTGGTCAGACCGTTGTTTTTGATATGGAGTTTGAAGGTCAGGTCCCATTGCAGGTAAGAAGATCGGGAAGAGATAATGCTGAAGGAATTCGCTATTCTATGGCTCAATGGTATCCTAAAATAGCTGCATACGATGTCCGGGGCTGGCATTCCAATCCTTATATCGGCAGGGAATTTTATGGAAATTTCGGGGATTTTGATGTAAAAATTACAATAGATAAATCATATATCCTTGGAGGTACCGGCTACCTTCAAAATGCTAATGAAATCGGGCATGGTTATGAAGATGATGGTGTTAAGGTTCCGAATCCAAAAGGAAAGAATTTGACCTGGCATTTCATTGCGCCAAATGTCCATGATTTTGTGTGGGCAGCAGATACCAAATATACCCACGAAAAAGTAAAAATGCCGAATGGTCCGATGGTTCATTTTTTGTATGTAAAAAATGAGAAAACAGAAGAAAACTGGTCGAAACTAAAGGGATATACCACAGATGCCATTCAATATATGAGCGATACTTTCGGCAAATATCCTTATGATCAGTATTCTGTTGTGCAGGGTGGGGATGGAGGCATGGAATACCCTATGGCTACACTCATTACGGGGCACCGAAACCTGAGAAGCTTGGTAGGGGTAACGGTACATGAACTCATACACAGCTGGTATTATGGTGTTTTGGGATTCAATGAGTCCTCAGAACCTTGGTTGGACGAAGGATTTACTACTTGGGGTACAAGTGTAGTGATGGATGCTGTATTTGATAAGAACCCCAATTTTATTCAGGATGGCAGCTATAAGTCCTATTTCAGGTTAGCAAAAGCAGGATATGAAGAACCTCTGAGCACCCATGCTGATCATTATAATCTAAATTCTGCCTACGGACCGGGAACATATAACAAAGGTGCTGTATTTGTAGAGCAACTGGCTTATGTGATTGGGAAAGATAATTTTGATAAGGCCATGTTGAGATTATGGAATGATTGGCAGTTCAAACACCCTAATGGAAATGATGTGATCAGGGTGATGGAAAAAGTCAGTGGGTTGGAATTGGACTGGTATTATGATTATTTTATTGCTTCCACAAAAACAATTGATTACGGTGTGAACAGTGTTGAAGCAGCGGGTGATAATACCAAAATTACCTTGGAAAGGTTTGGGCTGATGCCAATGCCAATTGATATGGTAGTTACTTATGTGGATGGTTCTCAGGAAATGATTTATTTTCCTCTTGTCATTCAGCGAGGAGATAAACCGGAGGAACCTGGAATGCCAAAAAGAGTAATGACCGCGCGATGGCCCTGGACAAATTATTCCAAGGAGGTCATCTTGGAAAAACCGATTTCAGAAATTAAAAGTGTGGAAATAGATCCTAGTCTGAGATTGGCAGATATCAATAGAGAAAACAACAGGTTAGAGGTATCTACCTTAATGCCAAAGAAATAAATAAAGACCCTTCGGCCAAAAAATCAATCCGGTTGAAGGGTTTCATAAAATCAAAAAAGGTGTTCGAGAGAACACCTTTTATTTTGATTGATTATTATCCTTCATTTTTTTTATCCTGAACTTCCTTACGGATGTCCTGCGCCATGTTCTTAAGATCCTGCATCCCTTTTCTTACTCTGGTTCCTGCGGCTTGATTGCCTTTGTCATAGAATTTTTCAAAGTCTGCTTCCAAACCTAAGATAAGATCTTTTATTTCGTTAAATCTGCTCATAGTAAAAGTTATTTTTATTGGTTGATGATAAGTTTAATTGTGCCGTCAATATAGCTAAAATGTTTATAAAACAACAGAATAACGGCTTTTTTTGATTTTTTTATTCTCCGAAAGACACTGCAAGTTCTGTGGTTTTATAATAACCGCTTGTTAATTTCTCCTTAATGGCTTCAAAAGCTGCGATGGTTTCAGCCACATCTTCCATAGTATGAACTGCAGTCGGAATCAATCTCAGGATAATCATACCTTTTGGAATTACAGGATAAATAACCACTGAACAGAAAATATTATAATTTTCTCTTAAGTCTTTACTCAAAGTAGCTGCTTCTCCCACTGTGCCATTGAGGACTACAGGTGTCACCGGTGAATTGGATTTTCCAATGCTGAATCCTTTCTCAATCAATCCTGATTTCAAAGCATTGACTATTTTCCATAGGTTATCTTTAAGTTCAGGCTGACTTCTCAAAAGCTCAAGACGTTTTAAAGCCCCCTCTACGAATATCATAGGAAGAGATTTGGCAAATATCTGTGAGCGCATATTATATTTCAAAAAGCGGATTACATTCGCGTCGCCTGCAATAAATGCCCCTATTGAGGCCATGGACTTGGCAAAAGTTGAAAAATATAAATCAACTTCGTTCTGAACACCTTGTTCTTCAGCTGTACCGGCACCGGTTTTACCCATAGTACCAAAGCCATGGGCATCATCAACCAAGAGTCTAAATTGAAATTTTTCTTTCAGTTTGACGATCTCAGCCAATTTCCCTTGGTCTCCTGTCATGCCAAAAACACCCTCAGTAATTACCAGAACACCACCACCGTTTTCTTCGGCCAATTTAGTAGCTCTTTCCAGTTGCTTTTCACAGTTTTCTATATCATTATGTGGAAAAACATACCGTTTTCCAATATGCATTCTTAAAGCATCAATAATACAAGCATGGCATTCGCTGTCATATACTACCACATCTTTTCTGTCCAAAAGAGAATCGATCACAGACATGATGCCTTGATAGCCATAATTGAGGAGATAAGCACTTTCTTTTTCGACAAATTCCGCAAGTTCTCTTTCCAACTGCTCGTGAAGGTCAGTTTGTCCTGACATCATCCTTGCACCCATGGGATATGCTGCACCCCATTTTGCTGCAGCGTCGGCATCTGCTTTCCTCACTTCAGGGTGATTGGCTAATCCCAGATAGTTGTTTAAACTCCAAGTGAGCACTTTTTTTCCTTTAAACATCATTCTAGGAGCGATTTCACCCTCTAATTTTGGAAATGTGAAATATCCCTCAGCTAGTTCAGAATGCTTGCCCAGCGGGCCCAAGTTGGTTTGTAATTTTGCGAATAAATCCAAAGCTATTACATTTAAGTTGTACAATTTATTAACAGAATCTCAGTCTGTTAAACCGCGCAAAAATAACATAAATAGTCCATCCGTGCAATTATACCTTTGCAGATTCAAATATTCTTTAAATACTCGCTTTATTTCATTTACTTCGCAGATTATGCTTTTTTAATGTTAAAATCCGAATATGCCAAAAATCAAAAAGCTCTTAGTAGCCAATAGAGGAGAAATAAGCCTCAGGATCATGAGGACAGCCCGGCAAATGGGTATCAAAACTGTTGCTGTGTACAGTGAAGCAGATCGAAATGCCCCTCATGTGAAGTTTGCTGATGAAGCAGTTTGCCTCGGTCCGCCCCCATCCAATCAATCTTACCTCCATTCTGAAAAGATAATAGAGGCCTGTAAAAACCTCCAAGTTGATGCCATTCATCCAGGATATGGCTTCCTTTCCGAGAATGCGGTGTTTGCAAAAATGGTAACTGATGCAGGCATTATTTTTATAGGACCATCACCCGAATCCATTGAAGTAATGGGGAGTAAATTGGCGGCAAAAAATGCTGTTTCCAAATACGATATTCCAATGGTTCCGGGTACAGATGAAGCGATTTCCGATATCCCAAAGGCAAAAATAAAAGCTGCTGAAATAGGATATCCCATATTGATCAAAGCTAGTGCCGGGGGTGGAGGGAAAGGCATGAGAATAGTAGAAAATGAGCAGGAGTTTGAAGAGCAGATGCACAGAGCAATTTCTGAAGCACAGTCTGCATTTGGTGATGGGGCTGTTTTCATCGAAAAGTACATCACTTCCCCAAAACATATTGAAATACAGGTTCTCGGAGATCAGCTGGGAAATACTGTTTACCTTTTCGAAAGGGAATGTTCCGTACAAAGGAGACATCAAAAAGTAATTGAAGAAGCACCTTCACCGGTGGTCTCAGAAAAGATGCGCCAGGCTATGGGTCAAGCGGCAGTCATGGTGGCAAAAGCCTGTAATTATTATGGCGCCGGAACAGTAGAATTCATAGTCGATGAACATCTTGATTTTTTCTTTTTGGAAATGAATACCCGGCTTCAGGTAGAGCATCCTGTGACAGAAATGATCACCGGTAAAGATTTAGTCAAAGAGCAGATCTTGATAGCAGAAGGACTTCCCCTGTCTTTTTCTCAGGATGATTTAAAAATAAACGGTCATTCTTTGGAAGTAAGGGTTTATGCCGAAGATCCCAAAAACAACTTTCTTCCTGATATAGGCAATCTTCAAACCTATATCCGCCCACATGGTCCCGGGATAAGGGTGGATGATGGATTTGAGCAAGGGATGGATATTCCTATTTATTATGATCCTATGATCGCCAAATTGATAGTTCATGATGAAACGAGGGAAAAGGCCATCCAAAAAATGATCAATGCCATTGACGATTATCAAATCACTGGAATTGAAACCACTCTTGCATTTTGCAGGTTTGTAATGGAGCATGAGTCATTTGTCAGTGGCAAATTTGACACTAAATTTGTAGAAAGATATTTTTCTCCTGAGAAGTTGGAAATCAAATGGACTGAGGAAGAGTTGACCCTTATTTCAGGTTTTGCTGTGGAGATTTTTGAGAAGAAAAAGAATGGATTGAAAGGGTCACTAAGTAAAGATACTGCTTTGCTTCAGCGTACCAACTGGAAAAACAGACTGATTTGATGGCTGATATATTACCCATAAAAGGATGGAGGTATCATGAAAGATTCAAATCCAACCTGGATGAACTTACCTCCCCTTTGTTTGATGTTGTTTCCGAAAAGCAAAGACTTGCCTTGTATGAAAACCCGAATAACAGTATTCATGTTTCTGTCCCTTTGGGTGAAAATGGGCCTTTTAACGCCAGGATGATTTTGGAAAAATGGAAATTTGAAAAAATAATCATCCAAGATCAGCTTCCGGGTATTTATGTTTATTACCAGTATTTCAAATTTCCAGGTCAGGATAAAGAGTCCTGTAGAAAGGGTTTTATTGCCCAGATCAAAGCCTATGATTGGGATGAAAAGGTTGTGTTGAGACATGAAAATACCATTGTCAAGGCTGTTTCCGACAGGATCGAATTGCTGAAAAGTACAGAATTTCAGCCTAGCCCTACACATGGTTTGTATGAGGACCCCGACCAATTATTGGAGTCATATATGGATGCAGCAATTAAAGATCCTATTTATGATCTAGAGGATTACCAGGGGGTAAGGGAAGTGTTGGGAGTTATTCAGGATGCCCGGATCATCAGGAAATTTTTAGAACTCATGAAAGACAAGGTGGTTATTTTGGCGGATGGACATCACCGCTATCAAAGTGCCATCACTTACAGAAAAGAAAAGAAAGAGGCCAATCCATCTCATACAGGGAATGAAGCTTATAATTACCATATGATGTATTTCACCAATGCACTTTCCAAAGACTTGAAAATCCTGCCTACACATAGACTTTTTTTTGATATCGAAATGTCAGAGCAAAGTATTCTGGAAAATCTCGAGAAATTTTTTACTGTAAAAAAACTGAATGACGTCGATGAGATAGGGGAGCTGATCCTTCAAAAAAAATGGGCTTTTGGGTTGGTTTTCAAGGATAATGCTTATAAAATAAGATTGATACCGGAGAAAATGTCTGAATTCAGTATGGAAATTCCTGATGTTGTCAAAGAGGTGGAGTTGATGGTTCTGCATTATTTTTTCATTGAAAAAGTATTGGGGATAGCATTTCAGGATCAAAGATTTTCGGACAAAATCGAATATGAAAGAAACATAAACAGATGTTTTGCAAAGGTAAATTCCGGTGAGGCTTCTTTTACCGTTATCACAAAGGAAGTGGCCATGTCACAGGTTTTGGACGTTTGTAAATCGGGCTTTACCATGCCACAGAAATCAACCTATTTTTATCCCAAAACCGTATCGGGTTTGTTGTTTGCCTCTGTATATGAAGATGATTTCGAATTCCCCTATCAAGCTTTTCAGCCATGATCAATTTGGAAAACAGACAAATTATTCTAGCCTCACGATCCCCCAGAAGAAAAGAATTACTGGAAGGATTAGGGCTGAAGTTTGAGGTTCGCACAAAAGACACCGATGAAACTTACCCTTCCAAATTACCTGTTGAGGAAGTTGCAGGATATATTTCTGAGAAGAAAGCGAAAGCATTTAAGGGTGAAATTCTTGATGAAGAAGTTATCATTTCCTCGGATACCATTGTAGTCCTAGAGGGATGTATTCTTGGAAAACCATCTGATCATGCTGAAGCAGAGGAGATGTTGAAAAAACTTTCGGGAAAATCACACCAGGTTTTTACAGCCATTACCATTATGGATAATATAAAAATTGAAACCCATACGGATGTTGCAAAAGTATTTTTCAAGGAGTTGACTGATGCAGAGATTTCCTATTATGTTGACCGTTTTTCCCCCTTGGATAAGGCAGGTGCGTATGGTATTCAGGAATGGATCGGATTTGTTGCTGTACAAAGAATTGAAGGATCTTTTTTCACAGTGATGGGTTTACCGGTGCATTTGCTGTATTCTAAATTAAGAAATTGGGGGTTATAAATAAAAAAGCCCTTCATATCTAATAATAAAGGGCTTTTTTGCGATTTGGGAAAATTACATTATTTCGATTTTTCTGCTTCAGGTTCCTTGATTTTTTTGACAGCATCATTATCTTTCAATTGCTTGCTGACCACAAAATATGGACCCGAAATCAGTTCAGTGCCTTCAGTGATTCCTTCAAGTACCTCAATATTGTCAAAATCCGAAATACCGGTTTTGATTTCCCTGATTTTTGCCCTACCGTCTTCAACAATAAAGACCAATTCTTTCAATTTGGTAGTGCGATCAGGTAAGGTATCCGCTTGATCTTCTCTGGTGGTCACAGCCGAAAGTGGTACTGAAAGTACGTTGTCTTTTTTCTGTGTGATGATGT
>CAZLJT010000017.1:0-16542 GCA_964559905.1 uncultured Aquiflexum sp. | reverse complement strand
GCTAGCAGTCATTCCCGGTCTGAAAGGATATTTATTTTTTTCTGTTATCAAGTCTGCATAAGATTCATTAATGATACGGATCTTCACTTCGAATTCTGTAACGGCATCAGGACTGGCTTTTACATTGGCGGAATTGGCAATGGAGGTCACTACCCCCTTGAATTTTTTTCCGGAAAATGAATAAGAATCCACATCAATGATTGTAGTATCTCCCAAACTGATTCTGACAATATCATTTTCATTTACATTTACCCTCACTTCCATCTTGTTCAGGTCTGCCAAGCGGAGCATTTCAGTTCCTGCCATCTGTTGCGTTCCTACCACCCTTTCTCCTTTTTCAACCAAAAGTTGGGAAACTATTCCGTCCACTGGGGCATAGACATTTGTAAGCCTTAGATTTTCAGCAGCTTCGTTGACGGTGGCCTGAGCACTTTTTACGATGTATTCAGCTGCCAAAACCGACTGTTTCGCAGCATCAAGATCATTTTGTGCTGTAAGAAAAGTTGATTGTATCTGTTCCCAATCAGCATCAGAGATAACTTTGTCTTTGTAAAGGCCTTCATTTCTTTTGTATTCCAGTTCTGCTCTTACAAATTGCGCCTCAGCTCTTTTCAGATTTGCTTTGGATTGGGCTAAATTGGCCTGATTTTGATTTAAGTTTGCCCTTGCTCTATCGAGAGCAGAGATGAAGTTGTCGGGTCGGATTTTGACCAAAAGGTCTCCGATTTTGACAGAATCCCCTTCAATCACGTTCAATTCAATAATTTCTCCCGCTACATCAGGACTCATCTTCACTTCGATTTCCGGCTCCACTACTCCTGAGGCACTTACTTTTTCAGTAATGGATACTTTTTTTGCAGTTGTTATTTCAACTCCCAATTCTTTTTCTCCCCCAATCCATCCTTGGGATCTTCCGATAATTGCGAAAATGATGACAACTGCCAAAATTCCCAAAAGAATATAAATGAGCTTATTAGATTTTTTCTTAGCCATGATGTTAAAGGTGATATTATAGTTTAAGAGGGTTTCCTAGATAAAAATCCAAAACTTTTACCCGAAAGATATAAGTGTATTTGGATGTAATCAGATCTGCCTGGGCATTGAAGAAATTATTCTGCCCCAATTGGTAGTCAGCAAAATTTATGGCCCCGGCATCAAATCTTTGTTGTGCTATACGAAAAGCTTCTTCCAGTGAAGCTACTCTTATCAGTGAAGCCTGATAGGATTGACGGGCAGCATATGCATTGGTATAGGCGGTTTCTATATCCTGCCTGAGTTGATTGTAAGTTTCGACTTCCTGGATCTGACTCAGTCTTTTCTGTAATCGTGCTCTTTGCACGTTGGCCCGATTACGCATATTGGATAAAATCGGTATGTTCAATTGAAATGAACCAGAATAGGAAAAGTTATTTCCGATCTGGGTGGAGAAGTTGTCTCTTACACCCGCAAAATTTGGCTGATCGATATAGTTTGAAAATGCACTTCCGCCAACTCCCAAGGTTGGGAAATAACCTCCTTGAGCCAATTTGACACCAACTTCAGCACTTTCTACGCCCAATTCAGCAGATTTGATTTCTGGCATTATTGTTAAAGCAGTTTCAAAAACTTCATCGACTTCCTTGTCCAACATGGAATAATTCCCGGCATCCAATTCGGGGATAAGAACATTAAAATCGTCACTGAATGGGATTTGAAGCGCCTGGGCAAGATTGAGTTTTGAAATCCTCAGGGTATTTTCAGCATTGATAACTTCTAGTTTATTGGTAGCATACTGTGCCTGAATGTCAAGTTTATTAGCCAGTGGAAGGGAACCCGCATCCACTAATCTAGTGGTGTTTTCCAATTGTGCTTGGGTAGTTTCCAGTTGATTCTCAGCTATTTTTAATTGCTCCGAGTTGAAAACTACATTGATGAAAAAATTTATCACATTCAGCGTAATGGTATTTTCAGTAGATAAAACATTGTACTGAGCCGCCTCGATATCAATTTTATTTTGCTGTATGGAGTTGGTAATCTGTTGCCCTGCAAAAATGGTAAAATTTGAATTTGAAAATAGGTTGACGTTTCCGATCCGGTTGTTTTCAAAGAGGTTGGTAACAGGGTTAATGGAGCGGCCCCATCTATAACCGGTACTTGCACCGGTACTAAACGTAGGAATTCTTTGACCTTTGTTCTCAATTAAATTTGCTTCTGCAATGCCCAGGTTCGTCTGACTCCGTTGAAGGGCCAAGTTATTTTCGAGGGCGATTTCAATGCAGGTTTCCAGATCTAAAGCAGTTGGATCGAAATTTTGGGCATTTAATTCGATTTTTGTAAAAGCACTTAACAAAAATGTGATCAGTAATAATTTTTTCATTATTTATCTATTTCGGGAATATAAATCAGTTCTTTTATCCAGGTTAGGCTGTTTAAGTAATCTATAGTGGTCTTTCTGATTCCGCTATCCATCTCGATGATGTGGCATGCGATATCATTTTTGCCCTTTCTGGATACTGACATGGTAGCAATATTTGTCTTTTCCTGTGCAATGACCGAGGAAATGAATGCAATGGCACCGGAAATATCATCAGCTTTAATGATCAAGGTATAGGATTGGGCTGAAAAATTCGATTTGAAACCATCTACTGCGGCTATATTTATAATACCTCCTCCAAGGCTTTCACCGATTACTTCCACCTCTCTTGAATCTTTCTTTAGGTTCAGTTTTATGGTATTGGGATGATAGACCGAGGCGTTTCCTATTGATTTGAAAGTGTATTGAAGTCCCCTCTCTTTCGCAATGTCAAAAGAAAGTTTGATCCTTTCATCATCAGTTTTGAAATCCAATAAACCTGCGATGATAGCCTTATCACTTCCATGTCCTTCATAAGTTCTCGCAAAAGAATTATAAAATGTTATAACAACTGAATCCGGAATTCCCCCTAAAACCCTTATGGCAGCCCTTGCAATCCTAACTACACCCGCTGTATGTGAGGAGGAGGGACCTATCATCACTGGACCGATCATATCAAAAATACTGCTCTTTGTTGCCATGTGACAAAATTCTTTTCAATTTGCGTGCTAAAGTAACAAGTATTTTGGAGTTGATTTGGGTTTTAGCTATTCAAAATCAACTAAAAGCTAAAAATATTTGATATTTGTAATTATTAACATTAACAAATTGTAACGAAAAAAACATAATGTTCAATAATGAACAATTAAATGAACGATTTCAATACACTTTCATTTCATAAACTGTCCGTTGGAAACTGGCAGGATTGTGATAGTTCTTTTCATAATCGGGGGTTTCTTTATGGCGATGGTCTTTTTGAAACCATGGTTTTCAATAACGGTATTTTGTCTCATAGGGAGTTTCACGAAGAGAGATTAAGGAGTGGTTGTGATGTCATTGGTTTGGATAAAACAACCTTGACGTCTCTATCCGATATCCAAACCCTACTCTTTGATAAATTCGGTAAGGACACTGCGTTGAGGATCAGGTGGAATGTTTTTAGGGGAGGCCAGGGGAAGTACACTCCTGAAACCGATCTGGTCAATGAAAGTCTACAGATTCAATCATTTCAATCTGCAACTCCAGTCAAATCCACGGCTTACTTTAGCAAGAAAATTAAAGTCCCAAGAACAAACTGGAGTCATTGTAAAACCATGAACGCTTTGGTTTATGTGTTGGCCAATCTGGAACGGACCCAATTGGGAATAAGCGAGGTGATCTTGACCAATACTGACGACATGATATCCGAAGCAGGTTCATCCAATATTTTTTGGGTAAAAGACCAAGTGTTTTTTACGCCATCTTTGAAGTGTTCCTGTATAGCAGGGGTGGGGAGAAGACTGGTTATCGAAAAATTAAAGCATAACTCCCGAGAAATAGTGGAAGGGGAGTTTTCGCCAAGAGACTTGTTAAATGCAGAAACCGTTTTTACAACGAATATTACCGGAGTCAGCTTTATAGAAGTAATTGAAGGAAAAACCTTCAAAACCTTTCTGGATCTTGATTTGACATTTTAAGAGATCAAATTACCGGATTATTTTTTCAGAAGTATACAAAACCCCTTGCTAAGAAAAGAAGTCTGCCGGCAAGAAAGCCTTTATCCACCATTAATTCCTATTAAACTGCTACAGCTGCCTTGATATGTGGATGGGGATCGTAATTTACCAATTCAAAGTCTTCATACTTAAACTCAAAAATGTTTTTTACCTCCGGATTGATTTTCATGGTAGGGAGGGGCCTCAATTCACGGCTGAGTTGGAGATTTGCCTGCTCCAAGTGGTTGCTGTAAAGGTGTGCATCTCCAAAAGTGTGGATAAAATCTCCGGGTTTTAATCCACAGACCTGCGCTACCATCATGGTAAACAAAGCATAGGATGCGATATTAAATGGAACTCCCAAAAACACATCTGCGCTGCGCTGATATAGTTGGCAGGATAGTTTTCCTTCAGCAACGTAAAACTGAAAAATGGTATGACAGGGCGGAAGGGCCATGTTATCCACATCTGCAACATTCCAAGCACTGACAATATGCCGCCTGCTATCGGGCTTGGTTTTGATCTGATGAATGAGGTTTTTGATCTGATCTATTTCACCACCTTTGCCGTCAGGCCAATGTCTCCATTGATAGCCATAAACCGGCCCCAAGTCCCCATTTTCATCCGCCCACTCGTTCCATATGCTGACTTTGTTGTCATTCAGGTATTTGATGTTACTGTCGCCTTTAAGAAACCATAGCAGTTCAATGATGATGGAGCGTAAATGCAGTTTTTTGGTGGTCACTACAGGAAAGCCATCCTGAAGGTTGAACCGCATCTGATACCCAAAAACACTTAATGTGCCTGTACCGGTCCGGTCCTCTTTTTTTACACCATTGTCTAAAATATGCTGCATCAGGTCGTGATATTGCTTCATGATATAGGGGAGGGAATTGAAGCTCCCAAGATAGTAAGATAAGTAAAACAAGGAAAGCGGCTCATCATATTTTGTAAGGGTAATTTCCAAAAAAGTCAAAACAATTTCGATCCTTTCAGGTATCTTTCGGGAGTGTATGTTTGAAAAAAAGACGTCATTTTTGTTTTTAGGTATTGCTGTGTCTCTGACACTAGCTATCTTTTTTTTCCGGCCAAAGGTTGTTTTTGATTATGATTTTGAAAGTTTTTTCCCGCAGGACGATACGGAATTAAGTTTTTACCAGACTTTTAGAAATGAATTTGAAAATGACAACGATTACCTTTTGATCGCTTTGGGAAACACTCCCGATATATTTGATCCGATATTTTTACAAAAAGCAGGTAACGCCAATTCTCTTATTAAAGGTCTTCCCAATGTAGAAAAAACAGTATCCCTGTTGGACTTAGAGGAGCCCATCATCAATGCATTTGGTGTCCGGTATGATAGACTGCTTGATTGGAGTAATCCGGAACAACTGGCAGAATCAAAAAATGTGATTCAGCAGTCAGAGGAGTTTAGGGGCAATTTGATCAGTCAGGATTCCAAATATCTGCTGCTTATCGTGAAAAATGAGCAGAGAATCAGCAAGGAGGATGGAGACCTACTCTATGCTTCCATAAAATCAATTCTGGAAGATTCAGGTATCGAGGATTATTATTCGGCCGGTAAAATCAAGGCTCAAGGCGAGTTTGTTTCCCTACTTCAAAAGGAATTTGCTTTTTTTCTTGGGGTTTCATTTCTATTGATTGTAATTCTTTTATACCTGATTTTCCGATCCTGGTGGGGAATTTTAGTACCCGTTGTTGTTTTGGCTTTTGGGATTCTTTGGACTGTTTCGCTTTCACTTTATGCAGGGAAGCCTTTGGATGTGATGACTGTGATGCAACCTACCATACTGTCTGTGATTGGTTTGGCCGCTTTGGTGCATTTTTTCAACCACTACTTGAAGTTTTTGAGAAAAGGAGTCGAAAAGGACAAGGCCATTGAAAAAGCATTTTCAGAATTGGTTCTCGCGGTTTTTTTGACCTGTCTTACCACCGCCTTGGGATTTATTTCTCTGTATTTCACAAGTATTCCCAGTTTGAAATTATTTGGTTTATATACCGGAATTGGGGTGATTTTGATGTTTTGTGCGGTGGTAATGGTAGGGCCGGGCCTTTTGTATTTCATCGCTCCTTCCACAGCCTCATCCCGAAAGGATTTAGCTGAAAAATGGCATAGGGGTATGAGAAATCTTTTTCTTTGGACACTTTACAACCAAAGGCTTGTGGCCTTAATGTTTATTTTGGTTTCCGTTTTTTCTCTGTTTGCCGCCAGCAAAGTCCAGGTCAATGGCTATATTTTGGATAACCTTCCCCGGGACCATGAGCTCGTGGAAGAATTCAATTTTTTTGATAAAGTTTTTGGTGGTTCCAAACCTTTGGAATTTTATGTGGAGGCAGGAGACAAGACGGAAACGTTGATCGATTTGAGCACCCTTAGGGAATTGGATAAACTTGAACAATTTATTGCTAACCAATATTCCAGTGCTGCCATTCTCTCTCCGGTGACATTGATCAAAGGGCTGAATAAGGCCCAAAATTCCGGTAATCCAAAAGCATATACTATCCCAAGTCAGGGGCAGTGGTTAAGGATGCAGGATTACATTGAGAAGGCTTCGGAATCGCTTCCTTCTAAGGTGATTTCTACGGATTATAAAAGAGGGAGAATATCTACAAGGACGGAAGATATGGGGAGCCTTATATCCAAGGAGTTAAATAAGGGCATGAAAGATTTTATTGAAAATGAAATTGACCCAGGACTATTGAAAGTGAAGTTGACCGGAACTTCCCATCTGATCGATATAAGTCATGAAAGTGTCACCAAGCAGATGGGAAAGGGATTTGGGATTGCTTTTGTAATTGTAGCAGTGATCATGGGCTTCTTGTTCAGGTCATGGAGAATATCTTTGGTTGTATTGGTTCCGAATATCATCCCTTTACTTTGGCTATTTGGTTTGATGTGGATTTTGGGGGTAGAACTGAAACTTACCACTGCGATACTTTTTACCGTCGCATTCGGGATTGCAGTGGATGACAGTATCCATTTTATGTCCAAATTGAGGCTTGAAATGTCGGAGGGAAAGTCCTGGTTTTATGCTTTAAAAAGGACTTACCTTGAAACCGGAAAAGCAATCATTCTGACCTCGGCTATTTTGGTTTCAGGATTCTCAGTCTTGACCTTAAGTGAATTCGGTGTGACTTATTATACTGGTTTGCTTATCAGTATGGCATTGATTTTCGCCTTATTGGCCGATTTGCTCTTGTTGCCGATACTATTGATACCTTTCAAAAACGTCAAAAAAATCTCCGATTTTCAATCTTCAAGACCCTGATTGTCTTGTGCTTGAGATTGGTTTAGTTTAAACACAGCGGAGATAGGGTAGTGGTCTGAATAATCGACTTCCCTGTGGGTTTTAAAGTGTTGAATATCAATATTTTCATCATAAAAAATATTATCGATTCTCAGAAAGAACAAAACCTTATTATAGGTAAAACCAAAACCCCTTCCTGCTTTTTCAAAAGCATTGTTCATCTTGCTTCTTAGGGTAAAATAGGTGTAGCTGTAAGGAACGTCGTTAAAATCTCCCACAAGAATATTGTCGTAAGGGCTGTTTTCCATGTGTTCCAAGAGTACTTCTAATTGAGAAGCCCTTGCCACCTGACCCCTTTTAAGTCTGCCCAGTGTTTTCTTGTAATTATCCTTGATCCCATCTAGATTATTCAGCTGTTCTGATGGAATATTCATGGATTCCAAGTGTGCATTATAAATCCGGATGGTATCTTTATCCACTTTTATATCCGCAAAAATAATCCCGTTGGTACTTCGGGAGTCCAATACAATACCTTCATTGACTATTGGATATCTGCTGAAAATTGCCATCCCAAAAGATCTCCGTCTTGGATTGCCCTGAATGATTTGATAAGAATAATGATACCCCTCCTCTGTACCCAATTGCTTGATGGTATTTCTGGAAGGAGTGGTGACATCCTGGTAGAATTCCTGAAAACATTTAATGTCTGAAGGATTCTCTTTGAGCCATTTGATAAGGTTTTGTCCCACTGTTGACCTGTCTTCCCCATTTCTGCTATAGGAGAACATATGCACATTATAGCTTAAAACGGACAGACCTTCGGGGTTTTCGGGGACAGGTCGCACCTGAACTGTCACGCCTACAAATTTCCATCCCAAGATCAATGCGATCAATGGAAGAATCACCAATTTTCTTTTTGAAAAGAGCAGAGCGAAAAACAGAATGGCATTAATTACCAATAATAAGGGTATGGTCAGGGTAATTAACCCTACAGAGGGAAAGTACTCAGGAGATATGTATACGCTGAAAAATAGACCTAGGGAAACCAAAAAAAAGAAAGAGGTGATGAATCTGACCATTGAAATCCGGAATTTGTGTCGAAAATATACCTAAATCGGCCCTAATCCAAATAGCCTTGGATTTCACCTCTTTCAAGGAAGCGGATGAGCATTATACAATACCTAGTTATTATTTGATCAAGATCAATTCATCCTGTGGCTCAATCAAATACCTTGCACCATCCTGGGTTACTACGGCAGTTTCTTCCACTGACATGGTTTTGGTTCCACCTTGGGGAAGTTTCCAGGCGTGAAAACCATCAAAAGCAAAAAGCATCCCTTCTTTTAAGGGCTTCATCGCTGCAGGTCGGACGGAAGGGTCGGGCAGCAAACCTCCTCCAAGACTTGGGCCAATGTCGTGGGCAACATAACCTACAGGATGTCCGGTACTCCACATGACGTATTCAGAGCCTCTCTCGGCCATCCAGTCTCTTTGGGCTTTATCCACCTGATAGCCCAAGACCCCGGGTTTCATGGCCTTCAATGCTATCCTGTTTCCGCCAATGGAGGATTCAAAATAAAACTGAACTGAATCAGGGGCGGATGTTTCCCCTTCCCTCAGGACATAAGCAAATCTTTGGATATCAGATACCCACATATCCCAAACCCTGATTCCAAAATCCGTTTGGATTACATCTCCGGGCATGATGACTCTATCGGTGGCATGGGAATGTCCCCGGTCAGATCCGGAGTTGACATTTGGATTTTGATCGGGAGACCAACCATCTTTGACTCCATATTCTGCCATTTTATTTTTGAGATATCTGGCAATATCGGCATCTGTACTTTTGCCGGGGATGACCTGTTGATAGGCCTCGTATTGCCATTTAGCAGTCAATTCAGCGGCTTTGGTCATAATCTCTACTTCAGATGGCAGTTTGACAGAAAGCCATTCATAGACCAGGTCATCAGAAGAGACCATACGGTCAGCTTGATTTCCCAATAATTCTTCAAGGGTTTTCCTTTGGGTAAAGCTGAGACCGTCGGATAAGGCATTTTCGTAAGAACTGTTAACCGCTATTTTTTTAAAATCCTTAGCAAGCAAAAACATGGATGCATCTGTAAGGGCAGAATTTCCTCTTTCCACGGGGATAACCTCATCATGGATTTTCAGGTCTGCCAGGGCAGTAGCTTCGCCAATGGGAGAATACACCACAGATTTTACCTGGTCATTCTCCAAAAAGAAAAGGAATAGTGCTGTACCACCGGCATTCTCTCCGCCTATATGGTGTGCAATGGGGTCATTGTTGTTTTCCCGACAAATAATGATCCAAGCATCCACCCCGGCAGCTTTCATGGCTTCGGGAAGAAGTTTCTGGATTCTTTCTTTACGGATTTCCGGCCAAGGACTTGGACCCGAAAACGGGTTATCGATAGTTTCAGTTTTGGCAGCTTCCTGTTGACAGGAAAAAAGCGTCAAAGCAGATATTAGTACAAGAAATCCGGTCTTAAATACAGTGAAATTAATTTTCATACTTGAGGTGTAATAGGGAGAAAGAAATAAAGTCTGAAAGTAAATAATATCCCAAGAAAGATAAAATTTTTTTTCTTTAAATGGGGGAAATGGGATTTTTGGAATATGGGATGAACTGTGACGTGTTCTGGTTGCCGGGTAGTCCTCAGCATTTTAGGTCAATAATGAAATCCCCGTCTAGCTGAAGTTTGGTGTTGGCGCTAAGCGTATTTTGTAACTACGCTTTTCTATCATGTTGAATTTGTAATTCAAGTTGCCAAGAATTACCTTATGTTAGGGTTTTTGGTTGAACTGTCCGATTGCAAATTGGAAAAGATAAAAGGGTGTAATTTCAAATTACACCCAGTCCAGCATCAGACGTTTGGCTTCGGCCAGGGGGGGGGAGCATACGATTTACTAAACGTGTCTATAGCCAATCCAGAAGACAGGGAAGAACTCGCATTATCTCTTGGAGGGAAAAAGAGCAGATTTAATAAGTCAGATTTTGTTTCTTATGGTAAAAGTATCGGACTTACCGATAAGCAGATTGAAGGGGTTTTTAGGCGCTTACAGAAATTCAAAAAGAAAGGTATCCAATGTCAGAAACTCATTTCTTTCAGATGAAATGCAGGAGGGATATTTAAACTTGATGGAGGAGAGGTATGGGAGGATAGATTGAATGGATTAAACCACTGAAGAGCTATAAGACGTTTATTCCAGTTTCACTAAAAAGTTTTCATATTGAAAACTTTTCTATATCTTAGGATGTTTTAAAATAGTTGGTCTTGAAAAACATCATAGCCATAAAAAATCTGGTTCACTTTTACGAAAGGCATCCAGATTCTAAAGCAAGTTTAGAAACTTGGATTGCTATCGTCAAAAATGCTAATTGGCAGAAGTCGTTGGATGTTGTGAAAGATATACCTGATGCTGATCCGGTAAAGAACAACAGAGTGGTTTTTAATATCGCAGGAAATAAATATCGCCTGATTGTTCAGATCAGCTATATCAGACAATGGGTATTTATCAAATTCATTGGAACACATGCCGAATATGATAAAGTTGATGCAAATACAGTTGAGCAATTTTAAATCTTAAAATCCAATCGTAGATATGAAATGGGATAAAATCATCACCACAGAGCAAGAATATGAAAAAGCTTTAAAGAGGCTTTCCTCAATATTTGATGCGAATCCAGATAGTCCTGAAGGGATGGAAGCAGAACTCTTGGTCACACTTGTAGAAAAGTATGAAAAGGAGCATTACCCTATCGCTTTGCCCGAACCGATCACAGCCGTCAAAGAAGCAATGGAAATGAAAGGACTAAAGGACAAAGACCTAATTCAGGCTATTGGAAGTAAGACCACTGTTAGCCTTGTTCTCAATCGCAAGCGAGCTTTGACCATAGATATGATCAGAAACCTCAGAGAGCTTCTGGGACTCCCCGTAGAAGTGTTAATTCAGCCATATAAACTTAATGGTAAGGAGGAGATAGTTAATTGAATTCTAAGTAATCTTTGGTATCGGTTAGTCTTTATACTGAGTAAATTAACTATTCCCAAGACACCTGAACATGTTATGTAAGATGAAGGATTTTGCGAAAAATTGGAGACCTTGAAAGTTTAAAATTTCTGTATTTAAATTGGATAGGTTGTTTTCGATGAATAAAAATGAAAAAGGCTGAATTTCTTCAGCCTTTTTGTGCAGAGGAGGAGGGATTCGAACCCCCGGTACCTCACGGTACAACGGTTTTCAAGACCGCCGCGATCGACCACTCTGCCACTCCTCTGTTTGATAATTAACGAATCGCTCGATTACGGATTGCAAATGTAGCCCTTAACTTTGATTTTGCAAATCCAGATCAGTCAAAAATGATTGTATTTGCCTTAATTCCTTGATTTTCTGAAATATTGAATTGGAAATTTTTTGGCGTCTGGTTTTATTAAACATTTTGACCGATGTTGTATGACCGATGATCGATGACCTATGACCGATGTCGGATGACCGATGTTGTTGGGAAGCCGGGGGTAGGGAGTCCAAAGTTGGAAGTTTAACAAGGCAAGTGACGGTTGGACTTATAATTGATTTGGCTGTGGGTTTGGTGTGTTTCGGGAATTGGGATGGGAAAATTAGATTTTGTAAGTGGAAATCATTTAATTTTAGGTTTATTAAACCCACCAATAATGAACAAGTTCGCCACCTATCTGTCCTTTCTGTTGATCATTTGTTTTTTGATCGCTTGTAGTCCAAATAATACTACCGAAGATAAGACCGATTCTTTGCCCCGTATCGCTATTGCGGGAATTGCCATCGAGTCCAGTACTTTTTCTCCGGCAGTGAGCGAAATGGATGCTTTTAGGGTAAGCAGGGGCGAGGAGATTTTCAACCTTTATCCGTTTTTCTCTGCAGATTCGACCAATAGAAACCGGGCCAACTGGTTTCCTGCTTTGTATGCCCGATCCTTACCTGGAGGGGCGGTGACAAGGGAAACCTATGAGTCCCTCGTGACCGAAATGCTGGATAAACTTCGCGAAAATGCTCCTTATGATGGAATGTTTTTTGATATTCATGGCGCCATGAGTGTGGTGGGAATGGATGACCCGGAAGGGGATTTGATCACCCGGATCAGGGAAGTCATCGGTGATGAAACCATAATTTCCACCTCCATGGACCTGCATGGTAGTGTCACCTGGCGATTGGCCGAAAATACCGACCTGATTACCTGCTACCGGTTGGCACCCCACGATGATGCCATGGAATCCAAAAAAAGGACAGTGGACAATCTTCTGGAAAGATTGGAGTTAGGACAAGGCAAACCAAAATATAAGGCCTGGGTGGCAGTCCCAATATTGTTGCCGGGAGAAAAGACAAGTACCAGGGTGGAACCTGCCAAAAGCCTTTACGAAAAGGTGGCACCTTTAGCCGACAGTGATGGGGTAGTGGATGCCGGTATTTGGATTGGCTATGCTTGGGCAGATGAACCACGAAACCAAGCCTATGTCATGGTCACAGGAGATGATCAACAAAAAGTAACTAATGGTGCCGAATATTTGGCCAGAAGTTTTTGGGAGGTAAGGAAGGAGTTTGACTTCATCGCCCCAACTGCCACTTTGAAGGAAAGTCTGGATAAAGCTATTGCAAGTGAAAAAAAGCCATTTATCATCAGTGATATGGGAGATAATCCGACTGCCGGTGGGGCCGGGGATGTAACCTGGACCTTAAACGAAATTCTTTCCCGTCCCGAGTTCAAAACAGAGAAGGGACCTTCATTAATTTATGCCTCTATTCCTGGTCCTGAATTGGTGGAAATGGCCGTTAAAGGCGGAGTAGGGGCTGAGGTGGAAGGTTATGCTGGGGCTCAGGTAGATGGTCGGTATTCTCCACCCATTCTTCTAAAAGGAAAGGTGACAGCGATCAAACAGGGTGACCAACATGCGCAAACGGAAGTGGTGGTTAAGGTCGGCAGTGTATCTGTAATAGTGACCAAAAGACGTAAACCCTATCACTATGAAGCTGATTTTATCAATTTGGGGCTGAACCCAAGGGAATCGGATATTGTGGTAGTAAAGATTGGTTACTTGGTTCCTGAATTATATGATATGCGAGCAGATTGGATCATGGCTTTGACTCCGGGTGGGGTAGATCAGGATTTGGACAGATTGGAGTTCAAACGTATCAACCGCCCCATGTTTCCTTTCGATAGGGATATGGATGACCCCGATCTCAAAGCAAAATTGGTTCCGGTGAAGTGATAGTACTAACCTCATCTATCATGCCAATATGAGGGTCTCACTCACTCCTTTAGGTTTGCAAGCCCCACCTCAAAACGGATACTTCCCTCATTCTTTGTACTTGGTACTTAGTACATTGTACTTACTACCTTCAGTCTCGCTTCTTACAACGACTATACATCGGTCATCGGTCACCCAGCATCCGACATCCGTCAACCCCAAATCAAATATTCCACCAATAAGTAAACTTCAAAGCCACAGACCTGTTTTTGGCATAAAAAGGGGCGGGGAGGTAGTTGTCGGTAAATACGAGAAAAATATCTGAAGCAGGCTTGAACCGCCATTGCAAACGGGTGTTCAGGTTGATATTGTCAATCTGTTCGTTGTATTGGATAAAGGCAGTTATAAAAAAAGTATTGGTCAGGGTCAAATCCAATCTTGGTCCTATCAGCCAAAATGAAGTGACATTCCATGGTTCGGGCAGATGGATTTCATTGTAATTGGCATTCAGAGCAATACTGAAATAGGGTTGGAAGCGATAGCCCATTTCTCCTCTGTAGTTATACCTGTTTCCATCCGCATAGTATCCCCCTACTCGGGCCGCAAAAGCATAGGTAAAGATACTCTGTGGTTTGGAGGTGTATTCAGTGCCCCATGCGTTCCACCGATGTTCAGAACCTTTTGCCAAAGTATCCCCAGATGCATTTGTAGGGTCGAATGGATCCAACAGTTTGATAAAATCATAGGAGCCCCATACCGTGAGATTACTCTGACTTCTAAATCTGATTTTGTAGGACAGATTAGTTTCATTATCAGTTTGCTCCAAGTCTTTGTTAAAAAACCTTTTGGTACTTATTTCCGGGCCATGGCTCAGAATTTTTTTACTTTCAGGGAAAAAAAGATAGCCGATTGTTGGGTTTATTTTGTAAAAACCTTTTCGTGGAACATAGCCTACTTCGGCAGTGTAATTTTCCGATACATATTCATGTTGCCAGTTCCAGTATAAATTTCCGCTTGCATAGCGAAGGTTGGCGGCATAGGCAATTCCGGTACCTGAAGTGTTTGGATTGAAAGAGGTAAGCAGGAAAGTCTTACCTGTCCAAATATTGTTTGAAGAGGCAAGATTGAATTCCAAACCCATATTGCGGTCATAATCAGGTTGGTCGACACTGCTGTTGTCCAAGGTATAATCAAACATTCCGGCTTGTCTGCTTACCATGATTGCGCCAATGGTGGATCTTGCAAATACCCGTCTTTGGAGGGTTAAAACAGAGAAATTCTGGGGATTAATTTCATTTTCCTCCACTTCATCTGTCTGCATGGTCATGGCGCCGACCCGCCAGTCTTTATTGATTTTTCCGCTCAATCTTGCTCCTGCAATAATGGGAGCATCCAAGCCTATCCTTCTTGAAAAGAATGGCCTTATGGTTTCATAACCAAAGTTGGCAAACAAGTCTCCGTTTTCCAGGAAGAACTGTCTTCTTTCTGGAAAAAAAAGCTCAAACCTATCCAGATTGGTAACCTGTTTGTCCACCTCAACTTGGGAGAAATCCGGGTTGACTGTTAGATCTAGATTAAGTGCTGAACCAAGACCTATCTTGGCATCCATTCCAAACGAATTTCTATATTGAGGACTTTCCCCTGCTTGACGGTCTTGGTTCATTCCACCCAATCCATAAGGAATAAGGGAAATATTGGGACCTGCAGCAGGCGGGGGTTTATCCCAAATCAATACGCCTGTATAGGCAAGAGAAGCAGAAGGAAATTGTCGGGGAACAGGTGCCCAGCCAGACTTTTCGGTTGTTTTCAGGTCCATCCGGCTGAAGTTGATTCCCCATTCTTTTATTCCGGATTTGTATCGGATTGATTTAAATGGAATGGCTGCTTCAAATATCCATTTGTCTTCGTAATTGAGGACCTTGGAAACCCATTTATTGTCCCAGCTCAAATCTATTTTCCCACCGTCATACATGATGCCGTCCCATTGGGCACCTGCTGCATTGGCACCAAATGAGAATCCATTGAACTGATCCTCAAAAGGATCCATGAAAAAAATGAAATTATCGTTTTTGCCAAAATTGAAATCCCTTCTCAATGATTCCACCATGTAGGGACCTTCCACGGCATGATAATTAATGACTATCATATAAATATTTTTGTCATCATATGCCATTCTGACATCAGTCCGCACCTGCGAATAACTTGTATCCATGGGGGTGATCATGAAAAAATCAGTCGCCACATCTGCGTTCAGCCATGTTTCTTCCTCCAATTTCCCATCAATTGATATGGCTTCATTCGTTTTTTGGATATTCAGCCTGTAGGAAGAGTTTATTTTTTGGCCAACAGAAACTCCTGAAATAAGAAAATACAGTAATATCAGGAAGCCGGTTTTTTTCATGGATTAGATCGGGTAAATCTTTGCGCAAGAACAAATCTAATGAAGATTCGTCCGGAATCTGCAAATCTTTTTCCAACAGTTGATGAGGGTTTAAGAATGGCCTTTTTTGATTATGGTCAGCTAGAAAAAATAAAGAAGCCTGCTTTTACAGGTTTGATCATGAATCAAAATAAGATTGGATTTTTGTATTCAAAATTGTCTCCTTTGAAATTTTGTTTTTCAAAACAGGCAGATTACAGAAAACAGATGGATTTGATAAAAAACCTTAACTTTAGAAATACAACATTACGAATCAAGGGGGAGCACAGCTGAATTTTCATTTTTGCCACTGCCCCGCAAGACGTCAATAATCATTTCCAAATCTTCGCTGATGGTAATTATTCCGATGATGGGTTCATCTCTTCTTCCGTTTTCGGTGATCATCAGCGCTTCTGTAAGGTTTTTTTTACCAAGGCTGTCAATAAAATATTCCCGGGCCGTCACAAAATCAGTGTTGCTTTTTATAATTCTATAGTTCTTATATTGTTGCGTGGCTTTGAAGACATCCTCAATGGTTGATTTTTTGCAGATTTCAAAAGGGCTTTCCAGGGTTGTAATCTTTGCC
>CAZLJT010000016.1:0-27371 GCA_964559905.1 uncultured Aquiflexum sp. | reverse complement strand
GGGATTTCTTCCATGATAGTTTGGAAGAATTTGGTCACAGCCTGTTTGGTTTTGGAGATGAAAGCGATTTTATCTCCTTTGTCCACCATCAGGTTGACATCAGTGAAGTAAACTGCATTTTCATCCTTCAATTCCAGGCCTTCTGTCATAAAAACCTGATCTCCGGCCTCTCTTTCAGGTTTGAAGATGATACCCGGATACTTTCTGGTGGAAGGCTGAATATCATCCACATTCAGTTTTTCCAACATTTTCTTCCTTGCTGTTGCCTGCTTGGATTTGGCGACGTTGGCTGAGAATCGGAGAATAAACTCCTGCAATTCTTTCCTTTTCTCCTCTACTTTTTTGTTCTGATCGGTTTTTTGCTTGGCTGCCAATTGAGAAGACTCATACCAGAAAGTGTAGTTACCGGAGTAGATTTTAATTTTTCCGAAATCAATATCGACGATGTGTGTAGAAACCGCATCCAAGAAGTGCCTGTCGTGGGAAACAACGATCACCAGGTTTTTGAAATTGACCAAAAAATCCTCTAGCCAATTGATGGTTTCAGAATCCAGGTCATTGGTAGGTTCATCGAGAATCAGGATATCAGGATTACCAAACAGTGCTTGGGCCAGCAAAACCCTTACTTTTTGGTTACCTGCCAATTCTTTCATTTTCAGGTAATGTAGGTCCTCGGAAATCCCCAAGCCTGATAGCATGGAGGCCGCATCAGATTCTGCATTCCAGCCATCCATTTCGGCAAATTCCGATTCCAATTCTGAGGCTTTGATACCATCGGCTTCCGAAAAATCCTCTTTGAGGTATATGGCATCTTTTTCCTCCATGATGGCATAGAGTTTTTTATGTCCCATAATCACGGTTTTCAACACCTCAATTTCATCAAATTCAAAGTGGTTCTGCTTCAGGACAGCCATTCTTTGACCGGGAGTGATATTGATCATTCCCGAAGTGCTGTCCATATCTCCTGATAGGATTTTCAAAAAAGTGGATTTTCCGGCACCGTTGGCACCGATGACACCGTAGCAGTTACCGGGTGTGAATTTAAGGTTTACATCTTCGAATAGGGTTCTTTTACCGAACTTTAAAGAGAGATTATCTACTGAAATCATTGATTGCTTGGAATTTTGAAGGTGCAAAGATAGGGAATTCCCGCAAAGGCGCTAAGACGCAAACCAGAAATCCTTAAAAACAAAAAATACCCTAGGTCAGGTATTTTTACTTTTGGATTTCTTTCTCAACACAGGGCTACACCTTGTGTTGGGATATTACGCCCTTTCAAGGCTGGGGTTTAATTCCCTTTAATAGCTTTTTCAATTCTTGATTACCAAGGGAGGGTGCAATTGTTTTGATTAGGTCCGAATAGCCCTGAAAGGGCGGTAATTCGCCAACGCAGGGTAAAGCCCTGCGACTCTAAGACGCAAAATCCCACCACAAGCCCTGAAAGGGCGGAATACTTAGTCCCACACATATCTTTCATCGTATTCAACCTTATACTTCTTCAAGAAGGCCCTATACTCATCCTGAAAAGTCCTTTTCTTATGGTGTTCGGCTTGGTTTTCAATATATTTTATCACCGTATTAACTTCGGTAGGATTTACTGAAAATGCTCCATATCCATCTTGCCAGTAGAAGCTCTTCAAACTTTCCCCTTTCGTTTTCACCCATTTGGATGAATGGGATTTTATTTCTTCAAGCAATTTTATAAGCGTGATCTTTTTTGAAAGCAGACAGAGTATGTGGATATGATCAATATGTCCCCCGATTTTAATAGGAGAGCAGTCTAGGTTGTTGCATATGCCGCCAAGATAGGAGTAAAGCTCATTAGCGATTTCCGGTGAGATTAAGGGCTGTCGGTGTTTTGTACTAAACACGATATGAAGGTAATTTTTAACGAGCGACTGTGCCATAGGAATTTGATATTTCGCCCTTTCAGGGCTGGGTTAGGAGTTTTCCTTTTTTTTTCACAGGGCTGTACCCTGTGTTGGGGTATTTTGCCCTTTCAGGGCTGATTTCATACTGATATTTAGGGAAGGTGTAATTATACTTCACTTTTAATCAGTACTTAGAAGGTAATAATTTCGCTTTTTCAGGGCTCTTTTCAAATTCTGAAAGAGAAAGAAGGATATATTTTCACTGTCCAATTCCAAATCAGCCCTGAAAGGGCGGTAATCTGCCAACGCAGGGTGTAAGCCCTGCGACTCAAAGACGCACAATCTCACCACAAGCACTGAAAGGGCGGGATCCCATATTCCTCATATGGGTAATTCCTGATATGCATCTGTACCGTGGGAGGTTGATATTACGCCCTTTCAGGGCTGGGTCAGATTTTGTAGTTTTTTTTTCACAGGGCTACACCCAGTGTTGGAGTATCATGCCCTTTCAGGGCTGATTTGATACTGATATTAAGGGAAGGTGTAATTTATTCAATTTTAACCAGCACTTAGAGTGTTAATATCGCTTTTTCAGGGCTTTTTTCAAATGCGGATAGAGAATGAATTATTCAACATTTTCAATCGATCTAGATAATGATTGATATATAGTTCCTTAATAGGTTCCGTCAAAAAAGAACTTTGTGTTAAAACAATGACTTGTTTGTTTTTGCTTCGGTACTTATCCAAAATTGTTCTGACACGGTTTTCCAACATGCCGATTTTCAATCCGAACTCATAAAAGTCATCATAGGCATAGAATCCCAATACCTTGAAACTTTCTGTCTCGTAATCATCGGCAAACAATCCATCCTCCAAAGCAAAAAAACTGTCGAAAGAAATATGTATTGCTGTATTAATCAAGTCATAAGCCGGACTTAGTACATAATCACCGCTTTGGCTTTGTTGTAAGGAAAAGTTCTTCAAGTGTGCATCTCCATTGGAAAAAAGGAAATTGAAAACAATCCGCTCAAAATATTTCTCAATTTCCACAGGAAAGGCTGACACATATTTTTTCATATACCTTGCGATATCTTCATAGCTGCCATTGTTCCTGTAGCTTTCATCATCTTTTTCCTTCGAACGGCCTGAAATGGATGCAAAATCTTCTTGGGCAATTTTCGATCTGTCTTTATTGTAATCAAACCGCTTAGTAATATATGCTGGTTCTCCGTTTTGGAAAAAAACCAAAGCGCATTCATCAGTTCGGATACCATAAACCTGTTTGGCAATTTGCATGGTCAGGTGTTCATTTGCAGGAAGTTCCTTTTCCTTTCCAAAGGGCGGTCTGATTGGAATGGGTTTCAGAATATATTGACCTGGTTCACCTTGTTGGGTGAGTCTGAGTTTATTATTTTCCAGTACAAGGAATTGTTTGAATTGTGCCCCGCTTATGGAGATGGATTTGCTGTTTTGCCGCAATTTCTCAGCGACTTCTTCATCCACTTGGGGAGCATTGAATTCCAGGATATGGCTTACCTTTTTTCGGTTGAACAGCAACCGCAATCCTGCAGGACTGTAGTTATCAAAACCTTCCACCAAAGTGCATGGGCAATATTTAATGTCATTGAGATTCATTCAGTTTCAACCAATTTTACGGTAACTGCACCGATGCTGTCACTTTCTGCCGTGGCACCCAAAAGCGACAGAACGTCTCTTTCATCTATTTTCAAATAACTGCTTTGTATGGCTAAGTTGCTTCCTTCTGCAATCATATTGCTGAAGAAAGGGAAAAGAAATGCACTGTGGTATTCCTGTTGGGTTTTTGGCAGCGTCAAACTGATGGCATGTTTGTCCGCATCATTAAAATAGCTGTCTTCATAGCGGAAAACAAAATGCTGACGGTCTTCTTCCAGGAGAATTCCTGCCAATATTCCATTGCGGTACACCTCTGCCTTTCTCATTCAATCAATACTTCTTAATTACTTCCAATTTGATTTCCATGCCCAATACTTCAACCAACTTGTTCAATACCTCTAAAGAAGGATTGCTTTGTCCACGTTCGAGTTTGTAAAGCGTATTGGTGCTGATGCCAGCCAATTCAGCCAAGTGTGGTTGGGTGATGCCCAACTCTTTTCTTCTTCTTTTGACGGTCTCTCCAATTTGCGCAGATAACATTATAGTGTGATTTTTTATGCAAAATTGGCAGAATTTATTAAAAAATCAAATTAAATCACATTATAATATGATTTGGCTAACTGATGGTGATTCATAGAGAGTGAATGAAAAGATTTTCACAATATAATGTGATTTTATTTCTGCTTAAAAAAGGAAATTAGGTGTAATGAACATCAAAGTCCAAACACCAAAAAAATTCCTTTCTCTTAATATTGTAAACGATCCGATAATGCTTAAAATTTTATAAGTCAATAGGGCCGGTTTTCAGCACTACTGTCATTCCAGGGTAATTTCCTTTAGCATCGTCTTCTGCTGTAATAAAGAAACCGGTTGGTTTATGCGGAGATACTGTTTTTAATGAACTCGAAAGCATATTTGAGAACGTTGAAGTGGAGGTACTTAATTGTCCAATGTTCTGCACTCCTCTTTCAGCGGTTTCCATCCATACCACATATACAGTCTTTGGCGGGGTCAGCCTGCCAGGTTCTGCTAATCGTTTGACATCCAAATCGATATTGTAATTGTTGTTTTTACCTTTTTTAATGGTAATAGTGCCTTCAGCTGACGGTACAACAGCGGAATTCAAAAATGTAATTTTCTGTGCACATGCAGTAAATAAGAATGCAATTATGCTCATCAATAAAACCTTTTTTCCAATAAAATTTATCCTTGTTTTCATTGCTTTAATTTTTTGTTTAAAATTAAAAATAACATTTTTTCAGCGAAAATGCTTAAATATCTTTTAGGAAATTTGGTAAGATTTACAGTTTTTTAACTCAAATCAGTTAAACGTATGATTTTTTCATTCTGAAATTCAAAAACAGATTTGCCCAAGAGTTTTATTTTCTGACCTTTTTTCATTCCGTTTGGAAAGTCAATAGCCAAAACAGCAGTGTATTCAACTTCAATTTCAGTTTTATCGTTTTCATGTCTGAAAACCTTGAATTTTTGCATCCTTTCTAAAAAGTAACTTTTTGCTGTTTCTGCCTGTGTAATGAATTCATCAATCCCGTTCAAAGTCATGGTTACTTCTCCATTTTGGATATTTTCAAAAATAACTTTCTTATCAAAATCCTGCACCATTCTTGAAAGATCAAAATTGTTGTATCCTTCTATATAATTTCGGATGATAGCTTCTCTTTCTTTCATGGGAATTTATCGGATTAAGTTGATTTATAATTTGAATCAAATGTTTCGCTTGTTCAAAGAGCGAAACTTTAATCCAGCTTGGGTCTGCTGATTTCAATGCTATAAAATGATTATTTTGCTTGAATAAATACTGTGAAAAGGACAAGTCTTCCTGTAGATCTTAAATCTAATAAATTGCTAAATTTTAAAAATACTGGAATAAATGAATTTTTACAAGAGGTTATTTTATTTAAAAAAATCGTCATTTAAATTTTTATATTTATGAATTTCTTGCCTATTCCCAAGTCTTGTCCCCACCGAATTATCATATAAAATCAGTGGAGACAAGTCATGTGAGTTTGCTCAAATCATCTTCCCCATTTTCCTCCGCCAACAAAATAGCCAATCGTAAAGCCAAAGTATTCATTGGTGGCCTGACCGATGACTTCTCCGCCGATGTTTTGTAGATCACTTTTGGGCACAAAATTGTATTCAGCACCGATCCTGAATTTACCCAGTTCCACACCGGCTCTCAGCATGGGTGCCCATGCAAAGTTTGCTTTTAGGTCTCCCAGGTCATCGGCATCGATGTCAGTACTTTGGATATCGATATTGCTCATAGTATAGTATCCAAAACCTCCACCGATGTAGGGAGCTGCTTTTCCTTTTCCATAATTGAAATAATAATTTGCAGTACCCGAAATGGAAGCATTTGCCCCTAATTCTCCTGTGTAATCATCCGGGATTTCGTAATAGACAATGTCTTTGGCAAGTCCTGCCACACCCATTCTCAGACCCAAAGCCAGGTTTCTCCTGACTAGTACCTGTGGTTCAAAGTTGACCAGAGCGCCGATTCCACCTCCTTTTGGAGCAGCGGCACCAAGGTCCATTTGAAATCTAAATTTGTCTGCTTTTTGGCTGTAGGCTGTTTGGATGGTTTGCAATACGATAATAATGGTGAATAGCTTTTTCATTTTGTTTTGTTTGTTTTCGATTTTTTGAGGCAGTTGGCCTGCCCAAGCTTCTGAGAAGCGGGCAGGTTCTGCTGTTGGTTTAGCTTCTATGGTAATGACAATTCAAAGGAATTTTACCCCTATTGGATCTTATTATTTTTTTGAAGAAAGGGCAACTTGTTAAAAAAATCTAAATCCGGCTCGGAATCCCCACCACCATTGGCTGGAGATGTTTTCAGGATGGGCCCTTTCATTGCGGATCCGGGTATTGGTATAGGTGAAAAGTTCAGGATGTCTGTCAAAGGAATCGTCAAATACCCTGAAATTAATTGTTGGTCCGACAAATAGGGCGAGCTTTTTAGCCACTTGATAATCTGCGCCTACATAGAGTTTGTTGATCAGGTTAAGCGACTGAACATTTCCTTTGTTCAGTTGTTCGGAACTGACTTCAATATTCAGGAATGTCTTTTTCCCCAATCTTGGAGAGGTTCCTACACCGTAGCCAAAAGCCCAAGTGACATCTTCATTGATTTCCGGTCTGATGCCCGCAAAAAGGATATTATAGAATTCACGCTTTCCGGTTCGCAATGCCAGATTTAGGGGTAGGACTTCATTGACTCCGATTTCAACCGTATGATAACCCGAACGGACAAAGCTGATCAAACCCACCGGAACCCCGCTCATGCTGTCGGCATAGTTGAACACCCCAAGTTGAAAGCCATTGACATTTCCTCCATAATTAAATGTCCCTACCTGTGAGCCTTTGACTTCATGGGGAGTAAAATTGGCCAAACCTGCGATTTGGGAGCCTTCGGTGTTTTTCCCTGAGAAATTGGCCAGCCCTGCAATTTGAACTCCTTTCACAGATTTTGGAGTGAAGTTTGCCAAGCCGGCAAGCTGTACGCCTTCTACTTCGCCTGTGGTAAAATTGGTCAATCCTGCCAATTGGACTCCTTTGACAGATTGTAGATTGGAGTTGAACAAACCGGCCAGCTGCACCCCGTCGACTTTTCCACCTACCTGATTGAATAAGCCTGCCAACTGCACGCCTGTCATATCGCCACGGTTGATATTGAATAGTCCGGCCATTTCAAAAGCCCGGGTTCCTGCGGAATACCCACCGAGCAAGTTAAAAGAAACGTCATTGATCATGTTTCCGGATTGGGTGCCATTCGTGCCTACAAAGGGAACAAATGCAAACTGTACCGATACGATGGTAGTATCCTCAGGATTGACACTAAATGGTTGGATTTTTAATGTGCCGATTTTTTCTCCGATGCGTTGAAATGAAGTCTTTGGTTCAACCTTTTCGAGGCTATCGGTCAGGGTTACTTCAAGGCTTGAAAGGGCTTTTGTTTCCATAGGAGAAAGGGAAAAGAAAGCCGCTGTTGCTAAAATTTTGCTTATGGTATTCATTTGTTTGGATTAGTTTCAATCCTATGACAAACGAAATCCAGGATACCCCTATGGGAAGTGAGAAAAATTTTAAAAAATATTTTTGATGAAAAGATCAGCCCAGGTAAATGGCTTGACCGACATTTTGAAATTTAGAGAAAAATAAGAGTAGGGCGATGTTATTATCTTCTCTGACATCCTTAAATTCATTGACAGTAGAGACACTTTCAATGGCGTGGAAACTTTGAATATCTATTTTGCTAGCCTTATACTTTCTTCTAAATTCTTAAGTTTTTGATTTAGTTTATTCAAATCATAAAAACCAGAATGCCAATTTCCTAAATTTTTATTCGTTAATCTTTCATTATTTGTTAGCTCATAAATAGAATATGGTAAAGAACATTTTTTGATTTGAAGACATAGATCATAAATTTCTGGATCAATATAAATTGAAGCACTGTCTACCTCGATTAGATGATTGAGAATAAAATTCCAATCATTAACAAGGCTTTCTCTAACAAGGATATCCCCCAAGAGGTATGGGTTTTTAATTACTTCTTTTTTTCCTCCTGTTGGTTCATTTAAATTGCATCTTTCACAAATTTCCTTGATTTGATCCTCCTTAGCATTTTGTAAATCAAAATCTTTAAAATTTGCGGCCATTAATATTGTCCTAAACAAATTGTTAATTCTAGAATGGACTTGAAAAATTAATTTGTGGGTTATCTTCCTCTGTTGTTTTATACGATTTTGATTAGGGATATACGATGTTAAATAGTAAATAAATACCCCTGAAAGATAACCTACACTTAAGTTAAAAACTAAAGAGTTTGGGTATGAAAATTGATAAATGAATTCTTCTAAATATGTATTTCTTAAAATCGGAATAATTTCCTCTAAGCTGGACATAAAAAATAGTACAAAAAAAATAGGACATAGAAAAATAATAATTTTTCAGACAATTTCCCCATTCTTGATAATTGTATTTATGGTACAATTTTGATCTTTATTTATGAAAATTCAAAGTTTAGCTGTGAAAATAATGAACATCTTTTCTTGGAAATACAATTATTAGCAATTCATTATTGGAGTGGTCAGCATAGAATCAACATATAAAGAACCCCATAAATTTCCAGTTGCCTTTTTTTCTAATCCTCTTTTTTTTCAGAGTCTTTAAGACTAAAAAAACCTAAATCCCGCTCTACCGCCAATCCATAGTTGGGTGGCAATGTTTTCGGATGGAATGGAATTTTCGGATATGATGGTTGGATTGGTGTAAGTAAATAAAGTTGGATGGTCAGCATAGGAACTGTCATACACCCGAAGGTTCAAGCTTGGTCCTGCGTGAAAATGGATTTTTTTAGCCAGACGAAATTCCAATCCTATGTAAAGTCTGTTGACTAGGTTCAGGGCTGAGACATTTCCTTTGTTGACTTGTTGGGTACTCAGCTCGATATTCAGAGCTGTTTTCTTGCCCAATAAAGGGGAGGAGCCTATCCCATAGCCAAATGCCCAAGTAGTGGAGTCCGAACTGTTTGTTCTCATTCCTGCAAAAAGCATGTTGTAAAATGATCTTGTTCCAGAACGCAGTGACAGATTCAAAGGCAGCATTTCATCAGCCCCGATCTCGACCTGATGGTAACCTTTTCTCACAAAACTGATCAGACCAATCTGGGCACCCTTTAAACTGTCGGCATAATTGAAAAGTCCGATTTGGGTACCTTTGACATTGCGTCCCACGTTCAGTAAACCTGCCATCTGTACACCATCAACATCCCTGTTGGCATAATTGGCTAATCCGGCTAATTGGAATCCGCGAAAATTGGAGGTTCCCACATTTAACAGTCCCGCCAACTGAAAGCCCTTGACATTTCCCGTACTGAAATTGACCAACCCCGCAACTTGTGCAGCATTCACCGAATCCAAAACGGCATTTGCCAATCCTGCCAATTGGAGGCCTTTGACAGTTCCGCTGACCTGATTCAATAGACCGGCCACCTGTACAGACTTTACATTACCGCGGTTGAGGTTAAATAATCCTCCTAACTCAAGTTTGTCTGTACCTCCTGAAAAACCTCCAAAAATGTTAAATGAAAAATCATTGACCACATTTCCCGAAAGCTTTCTATTTGTTCCCACGAATGGAATCAAGGAAACCTGAAATCCCCGATGCAGTGTATCGCTCATATTGTTCATATTGGTAAATGCCATTGACTTTTTGGTCCAAACCCAAAAATCTTTTATAGGTTCTGCTATACTTTTGCCAACTTCACCAAGATCAACTTCTTTGGTTTTGAGCAAGACCTTTTGGAAAGTGGATTGTGTTTCGTCTATCAAAAGTGTGTCAGTATAGGACTGACTGTTGATGACCAATTTGAGGTCCTCTGTGGGATTTTTTACCGACAACTGGAAATAGCCAAACTCATCCGTCAAGGAAGATTTCAAGGTAATCGGGTCATAAACGGTCGCATTTCGGACAGCTTTACCTGTAATTTCATCCACGACATAGCCACTGATGACCAGGTTCTTGGGGGAATCTGTTTTTGGAGTGAGTATGACATACACACCTTTCTGTTTGATATCCAATTGACCTTCCAACACAGTTTCCAAAACTTCCCTCAAAGGTTTGTTAGAAAAATCAGCGGTCACATTTCTGTTTACATTGATTGCAGAAGAACTGTAAGAAAAGACCGTTCCTGACTCATGGGATAAGCGATGGAGGAAAGTTCCCAACGGTTCGTTTTTGGCCGAAATGGAAACTTTTTTCTCCAAAGTGGGAATCTGTTGTCCGAAAGCCAATGAAGAAAATAAGAAAAGGAAGAGCACTAATATTACCCAATAATAGGCCTTTCCTTGGGTTTGAATTGAAGTTTTAAAAGCAGCCATCCCCAGAGATTTTTATTTGGGAACCTTCATCAGATACTTCTAGACCAAGTGTTTCGGTGATTATTTCAAGGATCGTATCCAGATCTTCATTCTCAAAAGCTACCGTCAACCTACAACCGGAAATATCTCCTTCCATGACGATTTTTTTGCCATATACTTCGGAAAGACTGTTAAGTACCTGACCGAGTTCCTCTTCCTGAAATGTAAAAGACCTTGTGACAAATGCCGCAACATTGGGATCAGCTTCCAACTTGGAAAAAGTGTTCAGATTTTTGTCATAAGTCCCTTTTTCTCCTGCTGAGAGCGTAATGCCTTCCATATTTTCTTTAAAAAACCTGACCATTCCTTCTTGCACTGTGACTTCGACAATGGCACTATTGGGAAAAGCTTTGACATGAAAAACAGTCCCTATATCCTCAATCTGCAGTTCGCCTGTTTGGACCGTCCAATTTACTTTTTTGGAATCGGGGATATTGATCAAAGCCTCTCCTGACAAATGGATGGTTCCTGTTTTTTTTCTTTCGTTGTAATCGACCCTTACATCTGAGTTTTTGTTAAGCGAAATTTCTGTCAGGTCAGGCATCCTTTGGGTGACTGCCATCAAGTCAGCGGTGAAATTGAATTCCTGATTTTGGGAAGATTGTCGGATAGAATAAAAAATGAAAGTCAAAGCAAAAATCAGAATTAAACCGGCTGCAATTCCCCATGTCGGAAATATAAACCATGACTTTTTCTCTTTTCCATGAATCTGATTTTTCACCTTGTTCCAAGCCACATCTGCATCAAATTCGTGTTTACCAGGCAATTGTGCTCTTTGAAAAATCAATTTGGCATCATCCAGGTATTTTTGATTCTCATCAGAAAGTGCACACCATTCCCTCAGCTTCCGGATTTCAATCTCAGAAGCTTCAGCGACAATGAATTTCCCGATCAGGTCTTCGATATGTTCCAAATTCTCGTTCATGGTTCCAATAGCCTTCCTATCAATATGGTGATCAATGGCAAATAATCTTTCAATTGAATGCGCATCAGTTTCAAGGCTTTTCCCATTTGATTTTCAACTGTTTTGACTGACAATTGTAATTGTGCGGCGATTTCTTGGTATTTGAGTTCTTCAAACCTGCTCATCTTGAAAATCAACCTACATTGCTCGGGTAGGGTTTCCAAAGCTTCCTGGATTTTGGTCTCCAACTCTTTTCGGATTGCCAAATGATCAGAAGGCTGACTTTGCGGTTCACCTTCAGCTTGAAGGGAATCAGCGTGCAACTTTCGGACTTTCTGTCTTTTGATCTCATTGAGACAGGCATTTCGGACGCTTCGGTACAAGTAGGATTTTAAGGAAGTATCCACTTGAATGGTTGTTTTCTTTTCCCAAATGCCAATAAAAACAGCCTGCACGGTTTCTTCAGCATCATCCGGGTCTTGGAGAAAGGACAAAGCAAAGCGGCTAAGGTGGTTATAATGGGTTTTGAACAGCATCTCAAATGAGGCAGTATCTCCGGATTGAATGTTAGAAAAAACCTGTTGGTCTGTTGCTTGCATGAAAAATCCAATGCTTTCGTGCAAGTTAAGATTTTGGGCCTTTATATAAAAAGAAACCTGAAAAGCTGTTTACCCCTATAGGATTAAAAAATAAATTTTAGAATTAATGGGTTTTGATTTTAATTCCAAAAACAATTGTATTTGTCCTGCTCCACTACTTCAGTGAATTCTAGGACAGATTTGACATGCAGGTTAGGTTCATAGCCATGCCATTTTTGGTCTGCACGAAACCATAATATTTTCCATAGATTCTTTGTTTCTACAAAAGTTGCCTTTGCTATAGGGTATTCCCATTTTACTTTTGGGTTATTGAATTGCGGCCTTACCGTGAAGATGATAATACTTTGACCTTCAATTCGATACCCCACATCTACTTGGCCTCTGATATCTTCAGGTGGTCTTTTTCGATCGAGAAAGTTTTCCATGGCTTCAATTACTTCCAGTGTTTGCAGGTTTTTTATAGCCATGATTTTGCTCAGTTTATTGTTGCTTTAAATCGTCAAAGGTAGAGTTGAAGTTTCAAATCTAGATCTAAATTAAAAATAGAACCTCCAATAATATATATCTTCTTTGTGTCTCCGTGCCTTTGGGGGCTTTTCCTTTTTTTCTCCCTTTGCGTCTCTGCGTCTTTGCGTGAGACTTCCTTTTACTTCCTCCTAAACCCAAAAATCCCCACCACCATAAAACAAACCAAAGGCAAGACAAAGGAGAAATTCACTTCAGGAACTCCCAAGATTTTAATATCATCATAAGCAGGCCCGCCGAAATCAAGGATGACCCCTTGAAGCGTAGGCATAATGGCACCGCCCACAATCGCCATTACCAGAAAAGCTGCCCCATATTTCCCATCTTCTCCCAAACCTTCCAAAGCAATTCCATAAATGGTAGGGAACATCAAAGACATGGCAAGAGAAATACCCACAAGGGAATAAAGCCCTAGCATGCCTTGGATAAATATAGCACCCAAGGTGAAGCCAACGGCCAACACTGAAAAATAGAAAAGTAATTTTGCAGGAGCGAAGTAGCGGAATAGAAAGGTACAGATCCATCTTCCCAGCAAAAACAGGATCAGGGCTGTGTAGGCATAATTGACAGCGGATGCATTGTCTATCCCCAATGTTTCTGCGTACTGATAAATGTAGGTCCAGACCATGATTTGTGCGCCAACATAAAACATCTGGGCAATGACTCCTTCTACGAATTGAGGTTTTTTTGCCAATCGTTTCATGGATGGCCAAAAATCCAGATTCCCGTTTTTTGATTTGTTTTCAGGCATTTTTACCATCAGGATTACCACTGACAATGCAATGACTACCAGCCCCAACATCACGTATGGATCTCTGATCACCATCAGGTCATTGGTCCGGATGATGGATTTGGCAGATTCATCCAAAGTATCATAAATGAGATTGCCCGTATCATCTAGATTGTTGGATTGCAGTGCGTTCAGGATAAATTCTTTTGCCACAAAAAGTCCGGCCAAGGCACCCATAGGATTGAATGCCTGCGCGAGGTTCAGTCTTTGTGTGGCAGTTTCCTCCGATCCCATGGAAAGAATATAAGGATTGGCGGTAGTTTCCAAAAAAGCCAATCCAAAAGTAAGGATATACAAAGCCATGAGGAAAAAGAAATAACTCTCCCAAGCCGCTGCGGGATAAAAGAGCAATGCGCCAAAAGCATACAATCCCAAACCAATCAGCACACCGACCTTGTAGCTGTATTTTTTGATAAATATTGCGGCCGGAAGTGCCATGGTGAAATATCCTCCATAAAAGGCCATCTGTACCAAAGAGGCCTGCACATTGTTCAATTCCAATACCCGTTTAAAAGCGGCCACCATAGGATTGGTGATGTCATTTGCAAATCCCCATAGCGCAAAAAGGGAAGTGATCAGTATAAAAGGAAGTAGGAGGTATTTAGGGACTAAGGTTTTTTGGGTCATGTGTGGGAGGTGAGGGCTTTATTTTTATTATCCGTTAGGAGTCAGAAAATTATATCTTTTTTTCATGCTAGTTGTTTCTATCTACCCTTTTTTCAATTATTTCGCCCGTTTCTTTATGTTTAATTATCAATTTTTTATCCTTGTTTGGTAATATTTCCTCCTTGATAAACCAATAATCTGCATCATATTCCTGATAGACAGAAGGCTTTTTCAATCCTCTTTTACCTCTCCAAACAGGTAGTTGTACAGGTTCCCATAATTTTGTCTTGGCAGATTTATAAGCGGCATCTACAATAGCATTGACAATATATCCATCATAAAAAGTTTCCCTAGGCTGATTTCCCATTTCGTAGGATTCAAACATATCAATAAACATATTCGGATACCCTAGTTCATGGGCTTCATCTCCTACAGGGAATAGCCAGCCTGCGGAAGTTTCCGCTTTTTCAGCCACATAATCATTTCCCAATCCACTGCTGAACATTTCAAATCCAGTTCTCAAAAAGGAGTTGATCCAAATGGTTCCTTCGGTTCCCATTACCTCATCTCTCAAATCCATACCGCCTCTGAATGTCCAAGAAACTTCAAATTGGCCAATAGCGCCATTTTCATATTTCACCAAACCAATGGCGTGGTCTTCTGCATCTATTGGTTTGACTTGGGTATCTGCCCAGCACATAACTTCGACAGGCAGTACATCTTTACCTATAAAGTTCCTGGCTATTTCCACACAATGGCAACCAAGATCCAAAATGGCTCCACCTCCGGCTTTTTCTAAATCCCAAAACCAATCAGAATGCGGTCCTGGGTGGGTTTCTCTGGACTTTGCCCATAAAACACGACCTATGGCACCTGATTCAATACTCTTTACAGATTTTAGGAATTTGGGGGTGTAACACAAATCTTCCAGGTATCCGGCAAAAATCCCGGCCTCTTCACAAGCCAAGGTCATCCTTAATGCTTCTTCAGCAGTTCTGCCGAGCGGTTTGGTACACAAGACCGGTTTCTTATGTTTTACACATAACATGACAGCATCTTCGTGTACATAATTGGGCAATGCAATCACCACCATATCCGTTTTGGGATGGGTAATTGCCTCCTCCATATTGGTCGTAAAATGGTCTACCTGATAATCCTTTGCAAATCTTTCGGCCGTTTCTTCCCTTCTTGCATATACTACTTTGACTGTATCTTTACCTCTCCTTCCAATAAGGGACTCAGCATAGAATCTTCCGATAAATCCTCCGCCGAGGATACATATATTGATCATTTTTTAAGAATTTAAATAATTTTTTACTTTATATTCAAAGTGATTTCTGCTTCTTTTTTTAGAAAATCTGCGGTATTGACTTCTTTTTTACCGCTTCCCAAAATGGCTTCATCAGGAACTACCTGAACGGGGGTGATACAGGAGGTACTCTTTTCCCTGAACGGGATATTATAAGATAGATTATATGCAGAAATCACCGACCATCTTGGGTGATCAGATAAATTGGCTTCAGACCTATGGAGCAGGTTGGGATGAAAAAATAATACATCTCCCGCTTGGAGTTCGCAATAGACTAAATCAGAAACTTTTTCTGCTTCTTTGACAAAATAGGGGTCGGCACCTTGTTGTTCTCCTATAAAGTTATGTTCGAAGCGCTGCATTTTATGAGTTCCTTTGAGCACCTGCAAACAGCCGTTTTCCTTAGTGGCATCAGTCAAAGCCAACATGACCGATATCATTGCTTCAGGAAAAAGAAATCCGTTTTTATACCAATAGCCGTAATCCTGATGCCATTCCCAAGCACCTCCGACCTTCGGCTGTTTTTGCATTACTTTTGAATGGAAATGACAGACTTCATCAGACCCCAACAAATGTCGGACAGATTCAATCATCCGTTTGCATTTTGACATCAATCCGAATGAATCATCCCCGGCTGTAAACCATAAGGTTAACTTGGTCTTTTTACCGTCTTGGTCGTTGAGATCAAATGAATTTGCTGTAACACAGTCGTCCGTAGCGACACTGAATAAAAGTGCGATTTCATCCGGGCTGAACATTTGTTTCATTTGTAAAAATCCATCCCGGTGATAGGATTCAATTAATTCTTTTTTCATTGGTGATTATCTTGGGTTAAATATTGATTCTTACCTAGGACCAACTTAATTCTCAATCAGGCCGGTTTTATTAATTGGCATAATTTATCCACTTTTTCTGATTTTGAAAAGAATTATTGAACTAGTATGTAAGCGTCTTTTCGGAAAAATTTCTTTGTTTTTTCTTAAACCAAATCGGAATCAGGAATTCCTATTCAAAAAAAAGAACCTATAAAATAATAAAATCAACTAAGACGGCTTAGAAAAAACTGTTCTTTAGGGCATTAAGGGATTCGGAAACCCGAAAAGCGAAATTCTTTCTTCTTTTATTTTTGCTGTGATGCTTGAGGGTATATTCCTGTAATAAATATAAGTGCGCTTATTAAGTTTTTTAACAGCATACTTTGCTGCAGCCTGTTCATAAAAATGGCTGTCGGCTGAATACATATTCTTAAATCCAATGCTTTTGAAAACTTCTTTTTTACCAAATAGCGTTGCGAAAAGTATGCAATCATCTACATGGATGTTTTTTTGAAGGTCTGATTTGTCAGGAACAAAATAATCTTCCTCCTGATTGACAATAGTTTCTGTCAAAGAGGAAATCAAGTCCGATTCTTCCATTTCCCCAATACAGGTAGATAAGTGATTTGTTTTGTATTCGTCATCAGCGTCAATGATGGTAATGTATTTCCCCCTACTGAAATGTACTCCTCTGTTGATGGCTTTAGACTGTCCGCAATTTTGAATCCTGATGTAACTGATTTTGTTTTGATGTTTTTGGCAGTATTTCAGAATACTTATACTTAATTCCAAATCACTTCCGTCATCCAAAACCAACAACTCAAAATCCTGGAAATTCTGATTCAAGACGGATTTTATAGCTCTTTTAACTAAATTGAGGGGGGTGTTAAATACAGTCATTAAAACGCTGACCGTAATTTTAGAATCTTGGTTCATTTTTTTAAGCCGGGAAATAGGCTTTTGTTTATTTTTTCAAATATAATCATTAGAAAACAAACTGCTTAAAAAAATGGACCAATCAAGTCCTTTTTCAACTTATAGAATGCATATCATCCTTATTTATTTTGGGCGGTGGATATTTGAAAACAAATAAAGTGCACTTCCCCTGATTCATAATTTCAAAATAATTTCTAGAAAAGGTTAGTTTACCAAGGACTTATGAATTTCAGTCAGCATAAAACTAACTAAGTCATGGATTTTTTTGCTCAGATCGTCATGTATTTATCAAGAATCATATTGTCAAAAACCTTATTAGTCGAATCTGAAATTCAATCCAATAAAAGCAGTTTTTTGAAAATTTTTTTTAAAACTTCAAAACTCAAAAATTGTTTTGTTTATTTTGATTTTTTCTTGAAGATGATTTTTATTTTAAAAATTATAATTTAAATTTCTCAATAATTGAAGAATCTATTTCGCTGATAAAACGATTTATCAAAATGTATTATTTTGCTGTCTGATAAATTACTGATTTTACCTGCTATAATAAGTAATGAGTTTGTAATGGAATCTATAACCTTTTAGGGGGTATGATTAATAAATCAATTAAAATAAACCAAAACCCGATTATTTATGAAAAACCTATTACTGATTATTAGTGGGTTTGTGCTGATGAGTATGACTATGGGTCAGACTTGGGCACAGACGGTGACAGGTAAAGTCACCGCAGCCACTGATGGCATTTCATTGCCAGGCGTATCCGTCATCATCAAAGGGACATCCACAGGTGTTGCAACAGATCTTGATGGTAATTACAGTTTGAATGTGTCAGGACCTGAGACGGTTCTGGTTTTTTCGTACATTGGCTTTGCCTCCCAAGAGGTAAGAGTCGGCAATCAATCCGTGATCAATGTATCCATGGTGGAAGATGCTTCTGAACTTGGTGAAGTCGTGGTCACGGCCTTGGGTATCGAAAGGAACATCAAAGCGCTTCAGTATTCAATGACTACTGTAGGCGGAGAGGAATTCACCCAAGCCAGGGAAAACAATATCGCCAATCAGTTGGCCGGTAGGGTAGCTGGTGTGAATGTTACCAATGTAGCTTCAGGTCCTGCAGGTTCCTCAAGGGTCATTATCAGAGGTAATACTTCCCTTCAGGGTAACAATCAGCCACTTTATGTTATTGATGGTATTCCCATGGACAACACCAATTTTGGTCAGGCAGGTGTATGGGGCGGATCTGATGGAGGCGATGGTATGACCTCAGTCAATCCCGACGATATTGAGTCAATGTCTGTATTAAAGGGTGCAAGTGCAGCGGCATTATATGGTGCTAGAGCAGCTAATGGTGTCATTCTGATCACAACAAAGAGAGGAACAAAAAGAAAAGGTATTGGAATTGAATTCAACAACAATACTGTTTTTGAAAGAATCAATAACCAAACTGATTTACAGACGACCTTCGGATCAGGACGCTTCCAAGGTGATCAGTTGACAGGTGCTGCGGTGAGACCCACTACAGTCCGACAAGGATATGATTGGGGAACGCATGCTTGGGGGGAGCGATTGGGAAGTGGAACATCGATGCACTTTGATGGTGTTGAAAGACCGTATGTACATGCAGGAGATAACTGGAACCGTTTTTACGAAACAGGGGTTGCGGTGACCAACAGCCTTTCCCTTATGGGTGGTGGTGATAATCAGACCTTTAGATTTAATCTTACAGATTTGAGAAGTACTTCAGTAGTTCCCAACGCGGGATTTGACAGAATAAATATTTCTATGGCTACGAATGGTAAATTTGGAAAAAGGCTGACTTTTGATGCCAAGATTCTTTATTCACGGGAAGAGACAAAAAACAGACCGAGATTGTCCGATTCTCCCGGTAATGCCTTCCAATCTATATTTGCTCTACCGCCAAACGTAAACGTGGAATGGGGTAAAGGCGATCCTAACAGGCTGGGAACTATCCCTGTGGGAACTGATCCGGCGCTATTGAATACATGGGGTTTTGCTGAAAGGGAAGAATACCTGATGGTCAATAATCCTTGGGGACAAAATCCATATTTCTCAGCATACCAATTGTCCATCAGTGATATCAGAGATAGAATTTTGACTTCCGGTAGCTTGCGCTACGATATAACCGACGACATCTATATTTCCGGTAGAGCAGGTATGGATTGGTTTACCAGACGGGGATCCAATTTGACTCCACAAGGTACGGGTTATAACCGAGGTGGGGATATGAGTGAAAACACAAGAAATGTCAGTGAAGTCAACCTTGAAGGTATCTTGGGTTATAACAGAACCTTTGGAGATTTCAATGTCAATGCTTTTGTTGGTGCTAATAGAATGAGAAGGCAAGATGAGACGATTTCTGCTAACGGGCAGAGATTCAATGTCCCCTTCTTTCATGCAATCAACAATACTGTAATCAGGAATTTTGGTTATGGCTTTTCCGAATGGGGAATCAATTCCATATTTGGTTCTGCAGAGGTTAGTTACAAAAATTATCTATTCCTAACAGGAACAATAAGAAAAGATTGGTTTTCTGTGTTGGATCCCGACTACAATGACATTACCTATCCTTCAGTAGGTGCAAGCTTTGTTTTTTCAGACGCATTCACTTCATTACCTTCCTGGCTGAATTTTGGCAAATTGAGAGCTTCTTGGGCCCAAGTGGGTAATGTCACAGTAGGTCCTTATCAAATTCGCCCAGCATACGTATTGATTGGTAGTCCTGCTGTCAATTTTAATGGGGACAACGTTCCTATGGCAACTTTTTTAAATGGAGGAGGTAACGCAGGGACTATTCCTAATCCATTCTTAAGACCGCTTTTGTCTACTGAGATTGAGACAGGAATTGATGTCAGGTTCCTTGATAACAGATTGGGATTGGATTTTACTTACTATAGTCAAAGAAGTACAGATGATCAGCTGAACGCCCAGGTTTCCAGGTCTTCAGGATTTGGATCTACTTTGGTCAATTTGGGAAAAATAGAAAACAGAGGGGTTGAAATTCTCCTTACAGGTACGCCTATCAGAAAGTCAGAATTTAGCTGGGATGTTTCTTTTAATATTGCCAGAAACGTAAATGAAGTTGTTTCTCTTATTCCGGGTAATGATATCCTGAATGTGGAGGAACCAAGAACCAGGACTGTTTTTGTCCAACATAGAACAGGACAGCCATTTGGTGTCATCGCAGGGTGGGTCCAAAAACGATCTCCTGATGGCCAACCTGTATTTGAGCCCAACGGAGCTCCGGTACAGTCTGATAGGATGGAGGTTATTGGTAACGGAATACCTGATTGGACAGGCGGTGTCAATAACAGCATTAACTGGAAATCTTTCAATTTTTCAGCATTGGTTGATTTCAGGATAGGCGGCGACATTTATTCCGGAACTAACGTTAGGTTGACCCAGTGGGGTTTGCATAAGCAATCGCTACAGGGAAGACTAGGTGAAGAACCTTTAACGGTTTCAGGGGTAGTTCAGGCAGGAACTGCTTCAGATGGCAATCCAATTTATGAAGCCTTCAACAAAACGCTTTCTCCAGGCGAGGCCAATAACTATTGGAATCAAATGGGCAACAGGGTGCAGGATCATTTTATCTACGATGGTTCATTTGCCAAGCTGAGACAGCTTACCATAGGCTATAATGTACCAAGAAGGATTTTGGATAAGACACCATTTACTACTTTAGGGATCTCTTTTGTAGGTCGTAACCTTGCCATTCTATGGAAAAATGTTGAGAACATTGATCCGGAATCAGCATATTCATCCGGTAATGGCCAAGGCCTTGACTATTTTGGTATGCCCCAGACAAGAACATATGGATTTAACATAAGGGCAGGATTCTAATCATAAACTGAAATCATACTATGAAACTAATAAATAAATTTAGGATATTCATCGTAGCTATGAGCTTAGCGATGATGGGATGTGATACTGAGGAATTACACAATCTGAATATCAATCCTCAGGCTGTAAACGAAATTGATCTCAATTTTATGTTCACAGCAGGTCAATTGGGTACAGCATCCGGCGGCTCTGCCGGTGATAACCGATTCATAGACTGGAGAACCAATATCGGGATGTCTGCTTATCTTATTCAACAATTGGCCAATGCAGGCGGGGGTATTGCACCCGGTGATAAATACACGGAAAATTTCGAATCAAACAGTGCCCCATTTGAATTCTTTTATGGAGATGCTTTAAAAAACCTTGCTGAGGTTGTCAAACAAACAGGACCGGGAGGCTATGATGAAGGAAATAAGGTGAATACCAGAAATGCAGCCAGAATTATGATGGTTTTGAACTTTCATAGATTGACAGATTTCTATGGGAATATCCCATATTTCGAGGCCTTACAAGGAATGAATGGTGTCTTCTTCCCAAAATATGACAAACAGGCTGACATATATCCGGCTTTGTTAAAGGAACTGGAAGAAGCTACTGCTGCGATGAGCACCTCTAACCCGGATGATGGCTTTTCCAGAGCTGATTTAATTTTCAAAGGAGATATTGCGAAATGGAAAAGATTTGGATATACCTTAATGCTCAGATTGGCCATGAGGGTTACCAATGTTGCCCCTCAATTGGCCGGAGAATATGTGACCAAGGCAGTGACCGGAGGTGTGATGCAGACAAATGCAGATAATGTTTTGGTCCCAATGTCAGAAGGACCAAGCCTTTGGACCAATCAGAACGGAATCTCAAGGGCTTTCTTCCCGGGAGATGGCGGTCAGCCAGGCTTTTTGAGTGACACTTTTGTGGAATGGCTAAAGGCCGGTGCGACTAACGAAAATGAGGTAGATCCAAGGTTGATGATAATCAGCGGCGGTATAGCCGATTGGTCAGCTGTTGCTTGGACTCCTATCAATGTCAATCCATTGGAGCAGAAGGGAATGCCTAATGGTTTTGATGCTGCCGGCTTGGATGAGTTGGAGGGTCGACCTGTAGATCAAGGAACCACTTACTCAAGGATCAATTACCTTTTGCTTAAAAGAAACTCCCCTTATATAATGATGAATGCTGCCGAGGCGCATTTTCTTCTTGCAGAAGCCCGGGAAAGAGGGATTGGATCAGGAATTACCGGTTCAGCAGAAGATCATTACAGAGCTGGCGTAAGGGAAGCAATGAAAATGTTCAGAGCATTCGATAATTCATTTGTTGTTCTTGATGCGGATATAGATGCTTATCTTGCAAGGCATCCTTATGGCGTAGAGAAGCCTGCTTTGGAAATGATAGGTGAGCAAATGTGGGCCAGCAAATTTCTCAATTGGTGGGAAGCATGGTCTGATTGGAGAAGAACAGGATTTCCTCAGTTGACTCCTACGAATCACCCTGCAAATGTGACTCAGGGACAAATCATGAGGAGGTTGAGATATCCTGCTTCTGAAGTTGCCTCGAATGCAAATTTCCAGGATGGAGCTACTTTGCCTGATGTCTTCATGACCAGGGTATGGTGGGATGGCGGAAATTAATTTTCCAAGTTTCTTTGAATAAATTTAAAATAAACCCGGAGTTTTCCGGGTTTATTTGTTTTTACGAAAAATCCCATCTCCTTCAGAACCCATGTAAGCTCCCCAAACAGGGTCTTTTTTAATTTTAACAGGAGTATCAATTCTTTTAATTCTCATCCCTAAAAAGGATAATACATCCGAATGGCTGTAATATTGACAATGAATAATATCCAAAAATCCATCTTGGTCCAAATCCCCTATCCATGGAGTTGAGAAAATGTTTTTAAAAGATTTGGTCCGGTCTATGTCCCAGTTTTTTTTGTTTTTAAAATCTATCGCTATCAATCTGTTTTCCACTGGGAAGGCGGATCGGTCAATAATACTTCTGTTACAGTCATATTCGTTGATGCTGATAATAACTTCATCAATACCGTCCCTGTTGAGGTCATAGACAACAGGGGATGAAAAACCTGTGCATCCCAAGGAGTCCATGTAGCTGATGGAACCATCTTTTCCATCCAACATCACTTGAAAAGAACCGGTGTTTTCAGGCCATTGTCCTTTGCTGGCGAAAGTGAAAAAATCGGGAATATCGTCTGCATTAAAATATCCTACTGCAAAACTGTTGCTGCATTCAGTTCCTTCAATTTTGTTTTTCCAGATGGGGAGATGGCTTTTTCCATCTATTGCAAATATGGTGCTTGCATGAGAAATTGCAACAAAATCATAGAACCCATCTTTATTGATGTCAACCAAAACAGGAGGTGCGATAAATCCCTGGCCAGTTTCAGAAGCAATTATTTTGGATTTGGATAATTCCTGATTCATCAAATCAGAAAGTTTGGACAGATATAAATTACCACTGAATGTCTCTCCGCCCGATCCAAATAAAATCAAAGGTTCGCCATTGTCAGGTTGTTCAAAAACCAAAGGCGACATGTAAGATTCCATACCGTCAGGCATTGAATCAGCAGCGAGGATCTCCCCGGATTTTGAATCAAAAATCATCAGCACTCCCGGGAAGCGGTTTTCAAGTTTATAAGGTGCAGCCTCGGCATTTCCACCATTGACAGTCAGTAAATCCGGTAAACCATCCCCGTTTTGATCAGGTACTAAAACACTGTTATTAAAATTGAACCTGGCATATTGAAGGATCGGATGGTCTTCATAAATATAGGTGTACTCCCAGATCAATTTTCCTGTTTTACCATCGATAGCCCGGAAATGCGGTGACCTTCCGCCGATGAAAACATCTTTGACCCCATCTCCATTGACGTCCAAAAATGTGGCCGATCCATAAACCTGATCTTCTGATTCATGATGCCATAATAGATCACCTGTATTACCATTTATAGCCAGTATTCCCATATCACTGGGTTGAAACTCATTCTTACCCGCACCCATTACTATATCCAAAATCCCATCTCCATTTAAATCCACAGTCCTTGGTGAGGATTGGGATCCAATAACAGGGAAGTCCTGACTCCACATCAGTTCACTGTTTTTTTTGGATTGACAGCCTATCGCTGAAAATAATGCAAAACCAATGATCAAAGTAGAGGTAATTGAAAGGTTGTGCAGGATGGTATCTTGAATGGTTTTCATAAAATGAATTAGAAACATATTTTTAAATATAATAAGGTTCCGGGAATACAAAGAGCAACAAAAGTTGATTTGGGTTGAAATAACTTCCGGCGGTATGGTTAGGCCTTCATCTTTGTTAATTTTGTGTTAAACATGTAGATTTATGCGGCTACTAAAAAGAAAACAAATCCCTGTTTCGAAAGTGGCCTCAATGTAAAAAAACCGATATGAAGATTCTTTTCCTGGTATTATTAATTTTAGTAACGTTTAATATTTTCGATTTTAACCCACATCAGAAAACACGGGACAATCCCGTTTTTGAATCTCTTCCTGCACGGAAAACAGGTATTAGATTTCAAAATACCCTTAGTGAAGGGCAGGGGAATAATATACTCACTTATGAATATTTTTATAATGGGGGTGGGGTAGCAGTTGGGGATATCAATAATGACGGGCTGGATGATATTTATTTTACCGGTAATATGGTTCCCAATAAGCTTTATCTCAATGAGGGTGACTTCAAGTTTAAAGACATAACAAAAGCAGCAGGGGTAGAAGGTAGAAAAGCCTGGACCACAGGGGTGACCATGGCGGATGTCAACGGAGATGGCTGGCTGGATATTTACGTTTGCTTTTCAGGTAAAGGAAGTCCTGACACCCGGAGAAATCAGCTTTTTATCAATCAGAAAAATGGGACATTTTCTGAGGAAGCAGCAGTTTACGGCTTGGATGACCCTTCCAACAGTATTCAGGCGTTATTTTTTGATTATGATCTGGACGGGGATTTGGATATGTATCTTCTGAATCATAATACCAAGGTGATCAATGAAATTGAATTTGATCAGGCGAGGCAGGACAGAAATCCTGATGCAGGTGATAAGCTTTTCAGAAATGACGTCGGAAAATTTGTAGACGTTAGTTCCCAAGCTGGGATTATGGGAAATTCTATGGGTTTTGGACTTGGTGTTGCGGTTTCTGATATCAGTGGAAATGGCTATCCTGATATCTATATTTCAAATGATTATATAGAACCTGATTATTTATATTTCAACAATGGAGACGGGACATTTACCGAAATGCTTACCGACCACCTTCAGCACATTTCTTATTTTTCCATGGGTTCTGATATCAGTGATGTAAATAATGATGGACTTCCGGATATTTATACTTTGGACATGTTACCTGAGGATAATAAAAGACAAAAACTGCTATATGGACCGGAAAATTATGAACAATACGCCCTGATGGTAATGAAAGGTTTCTATCATCAAAACATGAGAAATATGCTACACCTCAACAATGGCAATGGGACTTTCAGTGAAATCGGACAATTGGCAGGCATATCCAATACCGACTGGAGCTGGGCAACATTTTTTGTAGATTTGGACAATGATGGTTGGAAAGACCTTTTTGTTTCCAATGGCTATTACAGGGATTATACCAATAGGGATTTTCTGAAATTCAAGGGGGATTATTACTTCAATAAGGCTCGGGACCAAGAAACGGCGGACACTTTGTTTTTGGTGACGAGTATGAGTTCTACGCCGGTTCACAATTATCTTTTTAAAAATAACGGGGACCTGACATTTACTGATAAAAGCAATGATTGGGGATTTTCCCAACCTAATTTCTCCAATGGTGCCGCCTACGCCGACCTGGACAATGACGGTAATATTGATTTGGTCGTCAATAACCTCAATGCTCCTGCAGGGATTTTCAGAAACCAACTTTCAAGCGATACAGAGACAGCAGGATTTTTACAACTCGATCTTAAAGGAGAAGGGCAGAACACCTTTGGCTATGGTACAAAAATAACAGCATATACGAAGGGAAACGTCCAGTTTTTGGAGCAACAGCCTACAAGAGGTTTCCAATCCTCAGTCAGTCACCGGGTGCATTTCGGCATTGGCACCAATCAAAAAGTAGATTCCCTCACTGTCGAATGGCAGAGTGGAAAAACTGAAAAAATCTTCGACATTCCGGCAAATCAAATATTGATAGTAGAGGAAAAAAATGCCCTTTTAAAGAATTTTCAAAAAGCATCTGAACCGAAACCCATTTTCACAAAGATTCAACCTCCTGTAGACTTCAAGCATGAGGAATATGGATACAATGATTTTAAAAGGCAGCCATTATTGCTCCATATGTTGACCACCTGTGGCCCGGTTATGGCAATTGGAGACGTCAATAATAATGGCTTGAATGATATTTTTGCAGGTGGGACCAAAGGCTCACCTGGTAAACTCTTTAACCAGTTCGTAACAGGTAAGTTTAAAGAGTCCCAAGGGCTGGACCTTTCAGATGATGAGGGATATACAGATGCTGATGCTGTTTTTTTTGATGCCACGGGAGACGGGAATCTTGATTTGTATTTGGCCAGCGGGGGATTTCATGATTATATATCCACGGATGAAAATCTGCAGGATAGGTTGTACATCAATCAAGGTGAGGGCAATTTTGTCAAATCTGAGGATGGCCTGCCAAGGATAACCTCAAGTGCAGCTCGTGTTAAGCCCATTGATTTTGATGGCGATGGACTTGTAGATCTGTTTATTGGAAGTAGGGTAATTCCCGGTCAGTTTCCAAAAAGCCCCAAGAGCATTCTCCTCAAAAATACCGGTGGTGGTAAATTTGTAGATGTCATTGCCGAAACCATACCTGAATTGGAATATGGTGGGATGATTACAGATGCACTTTGGACGGATTTGGATGGAGATGGTAGACCTGACCTGATTGTCGTAGGAGAATACATGCCTATTCGGATTTTCCTGAACAAGGAAGGCCGAAAATTTGAAGAAGCGACTTCCCAATATTTTGATTCCCCCATCCATGGATTGTGGTCAACTATTGCCATGGCTGATTTTGATGTAGATGGAGACATGGATTTTATTGTGGGGAATTTCGGCTTAAATTCTCAGTTGAAAGCCAGTAAGCAAGAACCTCTGAGGATGGTCTATGCTGATTTTGATGGAAATAGTTCCATTGATCCCATTCTGACCCAGTACCTTGAAGGAGTGGAATATCCATTTGCCAGTAGGGATGAATTGTTGGATCAAATGTATGGGCTGCGAAGTAAATTCACCAACTATGAATCTTACTCCGAAGCGAAGCTGAATGATATTTTTACCAAAGATCAACTTTCAAAAGCCGCGGTTTTGATAGCCAATGAACTTCGGTCGGTCTATTTGGAAAACAATGGTGGAAGTTTTATGGTCCATTCTCTTCCTATGCAAGCACAGTTTACGCCGGTTTATGCCATTTCAGTGCTTGATTTCGATCAAGATGGCAAGCTGGATTTTATCTTGGCAGGAAATCAAAATTCAAGCCGACTGAGGATAGGGGTGATGGATTCTAACTTTGGGCAGTTATTCAAAGGAGATGGTGCAGGAGG
>CAZLJT010000015.1:0-27902 GCA_964559905.1 uncultured Aquiflexum sp. | reverse complement strand
ATCTAAAAAATGTCGGCAGCCATAATTTATACCTATTGGCAACCCAAAGTGCACTTTTATGTCGGGTATTAGGCATGCGCTGAATACTTCGTACAGTATTTTTGACCTCTCTCTCATTTTTGAATTTTGGTAATTTGGGAAGCTTGTTTTCAGGATTCAAAGCTTCAACCACACTTTCCTTGAATGATAGATAATCTATTCCCGTTTCCTTGAATCTCAGGTCTTCCGAAAGGGTGAGGGTATGCTTCAGGCTTTCGACCAAAGGTGATACAAGTTTCATCGGTGTTTCTCCAAAAAAAGATACCCAAAGCTTGGACAGACCAACTGAAAAAAAAGGAACTGAAAAAATCCATCTCCTTTTTCCCATCACTCGCGCGGTTTCTTCTAACATTCCTTTGTAGGTAAGAACTTCAGGACTTCCGATTTCGATTGATTTTCCATAAACATCCGGGTTACCTAAGCAGACATCCATAATGGTCATGGTATCTCTTAAAGATATAGCCTGAGTCTGCGATTTGGTCCATTTTGGACACATCAACGCAGGTAATTTTCTGACAAGATTTCGGACCATTTCGAAAGATGAACCTCCGGGTCCAACAATGATACCCGCCCTTAGTGCTGTGACATGAACCCCTTTACTTCCTAAAGTTTTTTCCACTTCCAGCCTGCTTCTCAGGTGAATAGAGATTTTGTCTTCTGCCACCTCTTTTGGCAAAATACCCCCCAGATATAAAATCTGTTTAATATTATTGGCTTGAGCTGCTCTTGAGAAGTTATCAGCAAGCAATAAGTCAGTATCTTCAAATGAGCCCTGCTCAAGCCGGGTAAGGGAACTCATGGAATGAATCAGATAAATGGCATAATCAACGCCCCGAAGAGCTTCAATGGTGGAGGTTATGGAAAATAGTTCAACTTTGCGCCACTCCACTTGAGGATCAGGATTTTGTACCGCTTCCCTCCTACTTAATGCAATAATCCTATATTTATCTTTAAAATTATGGATGAACCATCTTCCGATGTAACCTCCTGCCCCTGCAATTGCTATTGTCTTTTTCAATTCAAATTAGGTTGAATACTTAATATTACTGCCTCTGCCGCTTTTCGGCCGGCTGTCATAGCTGCGTTGATTGATCCGTTCAGCAAATAGTCTCCAGATAAAAAAACGTTGTCATAAAGCTTTGTTTGTGTAGCTGGTATACTTGACTTCATATCTTCTATCTGAGGTAATGCATCCTCTATTGCATAGGTTTTTTCCAACTTAAAATGCTCTGATTTGATATTGGTAAGAGCTTCAAGCTCTATTTTAACTTTATCAATTAGTTTATCGTCAATTTCTAATGGCTTAGTAATCGAAATAGATAAAAGTGCTCTATCGGTTTTTGAGTAAGATTTGCTCACATCTGTCATAAATACAAGGTTATTGACTAAGAATTGTTTGTCAGTAACCAAACCGATCATTGGACTGGCAAAGAATGATTTTTCCAGACTGAAATACAGATTAACAACTTTTCTGTAGGGTTTGAATTGTCCTGCCATTTGAGGAAGAAATTTATCAGGTCTGGTGGCTATAATAATTTTATCTGCATTCAAGCGCTCTCCGGAAGCCAATTCAATTATATTACCATCTATGGTTTTAACTGCCGTGTTTAGGCGAATTGAAGTTTTGATCAATTTGGATTTTAATTGATCTGAAATAGCCTGCATACCGTTTTCAGGTACAGCTGCATGGCCCAAAGAAAACATTTTAAAAACAAAATTGAACATCCTTGATGAAGTGTCCAATTCATTTTCAAGAAAAATTCCTTTGAAAAATGGCATAAAGAAGTTTTCAATTATTTTCTCCGAAAAGCCATAATCTCTCAAAAACTGTAATGTTGTCTTGTCCGATTCATTGAAAATATCTTCCTCTGTTTTGTTTTTCAAAGACTGTGTCAGTTTGAAAATCCTAATCTTGTCCATAAAAGTACCCACAGACGAAAATGCCATACTGACAATTTTCAGGGGCTTGCGTAATGGGTCGTGAATGGTAAATAGATTACCCGGCCTAATTACTATTGCTCCAGGATTGAATTTTTTAAGTTTTAAGGAGTCATAATCCAAATACCGTTGCGCTTCCGGATAAGCTGTCAATAAGACCTGAAATCCTCGATCGAAAATAAAACCATTATGATAATCAGACCTAACTCTTCCGCCTATTGCCTTCTCTGATTCTAAAATAATAGGACTAAATCCGGCACGCTCAAGTTCATAGGAAGCAATAAGGCCCGAAATACCCGCTCCGACGATATATATATCTAATTCTGTGTTTAACATAACCTTCTTTTAAGAGACCATTTTTAACTCAAATTGTTTCCTGCTACAATTTAAGTTTTTCTTTTCTACCGTTTAAAGTTTTATCCTTCGAATTCTGTAATAATTGATCAAAACTTGGTAACCTTGGTTTAATTTGTATTTAAATTAAAATTCCATGAAAATTTTCAAGATCATTTTCCTCTTTCTTTTCTTAAGTCTATCGTTTACTGTAAACTCCCAATCAGTCTATTTCCCGCCATCGGGAGATTGGGAACAAAAAAATCCTTCTGATTTAAAAGTGGATGGAAAAAAAATCCAGTCAGCTATCGATTTTGCTATAAATACTGAAAGCGAAGCGAATAAAAATATGAAAATAGCGCATTATCAAAGTGCCTTTGGAAGAGAACCATTTGGATTTCCGGTTGGACCTATGAAAGACCGGGGTGAGGCCGCAGGATTGATTGTTTACAAAGGATACATCATCGGTAAATGGGGTGATCCTCATCGTGTTGATCTTACTTTCAGTGTAGCTAAAAGTATTTTATCCACCACTGTAGGTCTGGCAGTTGACCAAGGCTTAATCAAAAGTGAAAAAGATTTTGTATATCCCTACATGGGGCCAATTATTCCCTATGAACCTCAAAGAGCCATGATGAATAAATCAGATCATTTGATGGAAGAAGATGCTTTTGATTTATTTGGAACTCCCCACAATAGAAAAATAACTTGGGAACATTTATTAAGACAAACTTCTGATTGGGAAGGTTCTCTTTGGGGAAAACCTGATTGGGCAGATAGGCCCCAGGGAAGTTCCTCCGAATGGCTGACCCGGGAGAGGCATGAACCAGGAACCGTTTACAAATACAATGATACCAGGGTCAATGTATTGGCTTTGGCAACTCTGAATGTGTGGAGAAAACCACTTCCACAGGTCCTTAAGGAACATGTAATGGACAAGATTGGAGCAAGTCCTACCTGGAGATGGACCGGATATGAAAACTCATATATAGTATTGGACGGGCAAATTGTACAGTCAGTAAGTGGCGGCTCGCATTGGGGCGGGGGTATGTTTATCAGTGCCTATGATCAGGCAAGGTTTGGGTATTTGACTTTAAGAAAAGGAAATTGGAACGGGCAACAGATCATTTCTGAAGAATGGATCAAAAAATCCCGTACGCCCACAACAGTACAGAGCAATTACGGATTTATGAATTATTTCCTGAACACAGATAGAAAAGAAATCCCTGCTGCTCCTGAATCAGCGTTTTTCCATTTGGGAGCAGGAACAAATATGATTTATGTAGATGAAGAAAATGATCTGGTCATTGTAGCCCGTTGGATCAAAAATGATCAAAAAGCAGAGTTTGTGAGACTGATAATGGAAAGTTTGCCGAAGAAGTAATTATCCGGACTGGGGTTGTAAGGTTGGAAAATTTTAAAATTGAAAAATTATAAATAAGGAGATTGAAGTACATGTTATTAAGTAAATTCGTAAATAAATTGTTAAGTTTTTACACTCATCCATAAGCTAAAAACATAAATCGGATATTTTGTTTTTGATTCTTTGTCTCACGTCTCAAGTCTCAAATTTTAAGACCTCCCCTCTCCCAATTTCTGCGCTATAGCAGATCCTGCCATCAATTGTAGGGAATGATATACCATTAGCGGCAAAAGAATCACCCCAAAGATCACCGGGTCAGGGAACATTACCCGGCCCATCACTGCACCTTGGACAAGAGATTTCTTACTTCCACAAAAGACCAAGGTGATCATGTCTGCTCTGGTAAAATTGAAAAACTTGGAGAGCATGTACATCAAACCCATCATCAAAAAGAAAAATCCCAACATTAAAATACCTAACCAAATTAATTCACCTGCACTGTGTCCTTCAAACATATTTTCAGCAAAAGACTCGGCAAAAGCTGTGAATACAATCAATAAAATAATTGTTTGATCAAAGTTTTTTAGGGCAACCTGATTTTTATTTACAAATTTAATCAGATAAGGATGTACAAATAATCCAAGGATTACTGGAAACAAAACCTGAAGACTCAATTTGATAAAGGTATCCGTCAGGTCAAATCCAACCGCTGTTTCCGGTAATATCAAATCCATCCATAGTGGTGTGATAAAAATCCCAACCATACTAGAAATGCTCGCATTGAATATAGCAGCGGGAAGATTACCTCCCGCAATACTTACCATGACAACAGAGGAAGAAACAGTAGAGGGCAATGCTGCCAAGTAAAAGGTCCCCAACCATAGATAACTGTCCTCACTGCCCCAAATGGAGTAAAGGATCAGTATAATCAATGGGAATATCAAAAATGTAGTCGATTGGACCAAGAGGTGTAATTTCCAATTGGAAAGTCCCTCTTTTAATTTTTGAGGGCTTAGCTTGACCCCATAAAAAAAGAAAATAAAGGAAATTCCCGCTCCCGTAATGGTTTTCAAGGGTAAAGGACTTTCTGAAGTTCCCCACTCCGGAAATAATTTTGCCAGGAAAATCATGCTGACCAGCAAAAAGAAAAATGTATTTAGACCGGCCCTTTTTAATGTTTCTCTAAACTTGGACATAATTTAAAATAAGTTTTAACCTTTCAAAAAAGACTGTCTTCTGACATTGTCACAGATGATAGCTGTGGCTACTGATACATTTAAAGATTCAGCATTACCGAATCTTGGGATTGTTATTTTATGTTTGACCAATTCTTCTAATTCAAGTGAAATTCCTTTTGATTCATTTCCCATAAGTATGATTCCCGATTCCCCGAAGGTTTGCTGATAAATATTTTCACCCTCCAGATAAGCGCCATAAATCGGGATTTGTGATTCTTTTAAATAAGGCTTCAGATCTGTATAAAAAATGCTGACTCTGGTAAAGCTTCCCATACTTGCGTGAAGGACTTTTGGATTATAAAAATCAGCTGATTCGTTGGAAAGGATGATTTTATTGATCCCATACCAATCAGATATTCTTATGATTGTTCCCAAATTTCCCGGATCTCTTACCTCGTCAAGGACAATTGCCCAATCTTTTGGCCCAATTTCAATAAATTTATTGGGTTTGATTTCTGCAACTGCCATAGCAGCGTCATTCGTTTGAAAAGAACCTATGGATTCCAAGGTTTTTTGGTCAACTTCAAAAGCCTCCCCTGAGAACTTGTTTATTATGGATTGATTTTTATCCGCAAATTTGGAAGTAAACAAAAGATGACTGACCTGAAAATTTGAAGTCAGCAATTCCGTTACATTTTTGCCGCCTTCGACAAAAAAAGCATTTTCCTGTTTACGGAATTTTTTTTGGTGCAAGGATTTAATAAACTTAAGCGTATTTTTGCTTAACATTAGGTTAATTGCCGAGTAGTGAATAAAGCCAAATATATAAACTTTCTATTTCTCGTTTTTTTAATTTCAGGCTGTTCTTTGACCAAGGGACTCAAAGATGACCAATATCTACTTTATGATGTGAAAATACTGGGATTGGAAAAAGGTGACAAAATAGCAATCCAGAACCTCGTCAAACAATACCCAAATACCAGAATTCCCCTTTTGAATACCTCTGTCGGTGTCTCCCTCTATCGTTTTGGTGAATGGAATTATGACAGCACTAAATATTTGAACAAAAAAGCAGTATTAGAGGAGGAGAAAAACAACTTATTAAAGCTTTCTGAAGAAGGGACAATCAACAGAAAGCAAAGAAAAAGATTGGACAAAATAATGACCAATCTGGCTTCAGTCGAAAAAAAGCTGGAATATGGAAATTTCTTTATGCGGACCGGAAATCCCCGGGTTATTTTTGATAGTACCAAAACAGAGGAAAGCAGAAAACAGATTACCTATTATCTTTACAATAATGGCTTTTTTGACGCAGAAACGGACTTTGAAGTAATCACTGAAAAAAAGAAAGCAAGGGTCACATATTTGGTTACTGAAAATAGACCTTATATCATCGATTCATTTTACACCAGATCAGATGATGAGGCAATTTATTTTTTACTGGACAAAAACTCCAAATCTTCAAATATCAAAGTAACCGAAATTTATAATCAAAATTCGATTTCAAAGGAAAGGCAAAGAATAGAGGATCTTTTAAAAGAGAATGGATATTATACTTTTTCAAGATCTTATGTTGAATATAATGTGTATAAAGATACAGCAGAAAATACAGTTAAAATTGAACAAATAATTCGTAAACCTATCAATTCAGAAGTCCACCAGGTATATACTCTTGACTCAATTTATTTTTCCATAGACCCTCCCAATACAGAATTTATAAACAATGAGTATAAAAGTTCTTTTAAGGATATAAATTTTGAGGTCTATGAAGATAAATATTCCGAAAAAATAATTTCTTCCAGGATTTTTCTGAATAAGGGAGATTTGTATAACAGAACCAATGTCATAGAAACCCAAAGACAGCTTGCAAATCTAGATTTGTTCAGGTTTGTCAATATTGCATTTGATACATTAGGCAATGTGCTAAGGCCCAAAATATTTACCCAACCAAACCAGAAATATCTTATAACCAATCAGCTTGGCGCAAGTATAACTGAACAGTTACCAGGACCGTTTTTTAGCCATTCTTTAAGAAATAGAAATCTTTTTAGGGGAGCCGAAATTTTTGAGTTTTTCTTTAGGGCTGGTTTGGAAGGAGTCGTGTCTGCTACAGGAGAAGGCGGTGTATTCAGAAGTAGAGAGTTAAATACATCCGCTTCAATCATTTTCCCCCAGTTTTTACTTCCTTTGAACAAAGGATCACTTGAGCGTTATGGAAGATTTAACCCCAATACGCGAACTCTCGTAGGTTATAATTATGTCAACAGACCTGAATATATCAGGGAAAGTATTAATGGGATAATCAGCTATAATTGGAATACGAGAAATCTCAGACAGCAATATTCCATTAATGCTTTGGATGCTAACTTTATCAGATCCAATTTAAGTGACGATTTCAGATTACTATTAGAAGACCTTCAAAATCAAGGAAATAACCTTATCAATTCTTTTTTACCATCCTATGTCAGCAGCATTTCAGGACAGGTAGTGATCAACTTCAATCAGTATGGTGTTTACCAAAAAAACAAAGCTTCTCTACTGAGATTGTTTCTCGAAAGTGGTGGAACGACATTAAATTTTGTAAACTCTGAATTCTATGAAAACAGGAATTTGTCCTACTTCCAGTTTTTGAAATTCCAGGCTGATTTTAGAAGATTCATGCCCATATCTCGAAAACAGATTTTTGCATATAGATTGAATCTTGGCTTGGCAAAACCCTATGGTGTAAGTAACGGTGTCCTGCCATACGAAAAGTATTTCTTCGCTGGTGGTAGTACCGGTATCAGGGCATGGCAACCCAGACGACTTGGCCCAGGGTCAAATACTCCAAATACTTTTGAAGATGGGACCTTTGATTACAGGTTTGAGCAGCCAGGTGAAATTCTTTTTGAGGGTATGTTCGAATTGCGGAGTAAGCTTTACGGATATTTTGACGGCGCGTTTTTTATAGATGTGGGTAACACTTGGACTTTCAACGAAGATCTGACCCGGCCTGGTGCAAATTTTGAATTCAATCGATTTTATAAGGAAATCGCAGTTGGAACCGGATTGGGTCTGAGGATGGACTTTGAATTCCTCGTGCTGAGATTAGACATGGGTGTCAAAGCCGTAGATCCTGCAAGAGAATTAGGAGAGAGATTTATCCTAGGAAATTTCTTCAAAAGCTTTCTTGGTGAAAGAGGTCAGACCGTGTTTAACATTGGAATTGGTTATCCTTTTTGATATTTTACTTGAGATTTGAAATACGTTTTCCTTATATATGGTTTGTGTTAAATTTTAAATAACGTAGAATGAAACTGAAAAAATTTATAGAATCATTAAACGAAAAAAATCCTCCAAAAGGATTATCAATCCAATTGGAAGCTTTATGGCATGATGGCAAAGGCGATTGGAAAAAAGCCCATGATTTGGCTGATGGCCCCTCCGATAAGCTATCTTCCAGAGTACATGCTTATCTCCATCGGAAAGAAGGAGATCTTTGGAATGCAGAATATTGGTACAGAAAATCAGGAGAATCCATGCCTGAATTAAGTCTTGAAGAGGAATGGAATATGCTAGTTAACAGAATTTTGGAACAAGGATAAAAAATTTCTTCTGAAAAATTAATCTTCAATTTCCCTCATTTCCACTTTTACTGCCTGACTTTTGGGAATAATATTTCCCCCTATGTGCTCTGCAATGTAATAGGTGATCTGTGCTCCAAATAGGAATATCACCACGGAATAATAAACCCAAATCAATAAAATAACCAAAGAACCGGCTGCTCCATAAGATGACCCTAAATCACTATTGCCCATGTAAATCCCAATAAGGTATTTACCAATACCAAAAAGAAGCATGGTGATTACTGCACCCATCCAAGTATCTTTCCATCTCACCTTTGCATCAGGCAAAATCCTATACATCAGTGCAAAAACCACCACCAGAATCAGCTGTGTAAGTATAAAATGTGCAATTGTGGCCATATTAATAGGCAAATCAACCACGTATTCTATAAAGTAATTATTAATAATGACCAAAACAGCATCCAGGATAAGAGAGACTAAGAGAATAAAGCCAATAGATGCAACCAATGAAAAACTTAAAAGCCTGTTGATGATGAATTTGATTATCCCCTTCTCTGGCTTGGGTTTGATATGCCATATATGGTTAATGGCGTTTTGAAGGCTTACAAATACCGTGGTGGCACTGAATGCCAGTATCAAAAATGCGACAAAATTAGAAATAACCCCATTGGATTCCATGTTGAAATTATCCAGAATGTCTTCCAAAGTAGATCTACTTTCTTCTCCTGCCAACTCTTCAACCTGTTGCAGCATTTCAGTTTTTATCTCTGTTTCTGAATATAATGTCGTTCCAATGTTAAGAATTATGATCAACAATGCGGGTAAACTAAAAATAGTGTAGAATGCGGTACCCGCAGCCAATCCCATAGATTCCCCAGAAAAGAAATCCTTGAAACTATCTTTGATTATTTGGAAAACAGTTAACTTCTTAAACCTTGTAATCATTAGCTATTATCTTTTTCCCAAAGGTCTTCCTGGGAATATGGACTTTTTGGACCTGTAAAAAACGATCCATCTATAAATCGGTATCTCAAATTAATTTGTGCCAATGCTTCTATATCCTCTACTTTGAGATGGATTTCTGCGGAAGCCAAATTCTGCGCAATCCTTGCTTTATTTACAGATTTAGGAATCACCACTATGTCTCTGCAGATCGAAAAGGCAATCAAAATCTGCGCAGGACTTACTTTATATTTTTCTGCTATATTCACTACAACAGGATTTTCAAACAAACTTGGTTCATCTGATTTTTTGATTGAAGATGACCTATCACCCGATCCGAGGGGAGAATAAGCTGTCATATTGATCCCTTTTGACTTACAATAAGCAACTAATTTGTTTTGAGGAAGAAAAGGGTGCATTTCAACCTGATTCATTTCAGGCATTTCTTTACCACTTTTTATTATTTCTTCTAATTTGGAAATATTGAAATTGGACACACCAATATGTTTTACCAGACCTATTTTTTTGCAATCTTCCATACCCTCCCAAGTCTGTGAAAGCGGGACATCATTATAAGTATAAAACTCCTCTCTATTTTGGGCAAAACCCACACCTTTTTTAAAACTTATTGGCCAGTGAATCAGGTATAAATCCAAATAATCCAATTTCAGGTCTTTGAGTGTTTTTTTCAGGGCTGGTTGGACATCTTCCAAGCGGTGATTGCTGTTCCAAAGCTTGGAAGTTATGAATATTTCCTCTCTGGTCACAAGCCCATTTCCAAATGCAAACTCCAAGGCTTTGCCGACCTCTTTTTCATTGTCGTAAATAGCAGCGCAGTCTATGTGGCGGTAACCGGATTCTATGGCCCAAATGACAGCTTGGTAAACTTCACCTGGTTTGGATTTCCATGTTCCTAAGCCAATCATTGGCATTGAATCACCATTACTGAATTTGATCGATTTCATTTGGCAGTCTTTTTGGTTATTATTTTACGAAGTTATCCCTATATAACTTAAATCGGAACGAAAGGACTAATTTTTTAAATTCCTTAGAAGGAATTGATGAAGGCAATGATGTCCTGCAATACAATTACATTAAATGTCTCCTCAATAGCTTCATATTCAGAAACCGCGCCTGTCTCCGCTTTTTGAAAAAGATGGTTAAGTTCAGGATAAACCTGCAATTGCAGCAATGCAGGCTTTTTTTGGAAAAGTTCTATTAGTCTGTTTCCATTTTGGGCTGCATTTACCTGGAGATCTCTGCCACCAAAAGCAGCAAATGTTGGTACAGTGATTTTTGAAATGTATTCTTCCGGATTGGTTTTGATAAAATTATAGAACCACGGATTAATACTCTTTTCAAAAGTAGAACTCAATGAATTTGCCTGTTGTTCCAAAATTTCTTTTTCAAGACCATAACCAGCCATAATTTTTTCGACTAACTCGGGGATTTTCGAGATAGCATCATCACTGTTTTTGCTATTAATAATCAGATCATAAAATTTTTTGTTTATCGATATTTGTTGATCTACCAATTCCTTGGGCGAACCTGATGATCTTGAAATATCTTCTGTTTGCCTGAGCATCAAATCGGGAATTGGAACGACAGGTGGTGCCATCGCAATTAAAAAATCAACCTTACTTTGTTCAGATCCTATAAGCCAGGCAATAAGACCCCCCTCACTATGTCCCATCACGCCTACTCTTTGATTATCCACAAATGCCTGTCTCCGCAAATATTCCAGGGCAAATAAAGCATCATCTTTAAAATCTAAGGAAGTCGCAGAAGAAAATTGACCTTCTGACTCACCTACTCCCCTTTCATCGTATCTCAAAACAACAATTCCCTGTTTGGTTAGGTAATCTGCTATGACCAAAAAAGGTTTATGTCCAAAAATTTCCGAGTCCCTGTCCTGTGGTCCCGAACCCGTCACCAAAACTACGGCAGGAAAAGGACCTTCTCCATTTGGTTTGGTGATCAATCCTTTCAATTGGATTCCTTCTTTTTCATTTTTGAAGGCAATAGAAATCTCAGAGTAATCAAAAGGTGGTTTGGGATGCTGTGGTCTATTGAGTTGCTTATCAGGGTTATTCTGATTTATATCTTTTGTTAGGTCGAGCGGGAATGACATACCGCTTTGTTTGAATGTGCCTTTAATATTATTTTCTACAAACAATCCTTCGTAGCTAATTCCCCCAATTGCCAATTCAAAACTGAGCATAAATCCATTGAACAAAACCTTACTTAAAGGGATTCCTTTTGCACCCTGATTGGGGCTGTCCATAGTTCCTTTCCATTCCTCTCCCTCCAAAGAAAAATGAAATAGCAATGGCAACTTTTGTCCCATCACTTCAAGTGTTCCTTCCCAACTTCCTGTAAGTTCTTGACTTTGGACTACTAAACTCAGATGAATAAAAATCAAAAAAGTAAGAATTAAGGTTTTCATAGGATTTCAATTTGTTTTTGATTCTTTTAATAAATGATATAATACTCCATGTAGAACAGTTTATAAAAGAAAAGCTGTTATTATCGTAGTGAAAATATAACGGAATTCAAATTTAATAAACTTAAAGGACTTGATGGATAAGCAGATTTTATTGGATTTAGTTACCAAAACTATGCCTTTTGGAAAATATAAAGGAAGACTTCTCTGCGATATACCTGAGCATTATTTGGTTTGGATGCATGATAAGGGTTTCCCTGATGGCAAGTTAGGCATGTGGCTCCATACCCTTTATGAAATCAGACTCAATGGACTCGAATCTATCTTATATGAACTCAAAGAAATGCATAAAAAAAGGCCAATCTAGAATTAGAGATTGGCCTTTTTTAAAGATTTAATTAAATTTAAAAACTCAGAGTTATTTCATTTGAACAAGAAGTTGTGGTCCCTGCTTCGCAGACCGAATAGGTTAAAGTACCGCCTCCTCTAAAATCAGTCTGGTCAACATATGAACCTGTGTTACTCACAGCAGGGGCAATCAAAGTTCCATTTCTGTAGATGTCCACTTGAGTTGCATTGGTACCGGTCCAAGACAGATCAGCCCTCCATCTTCCTGAAATCTTGCTGGCCACTCCTGTCAAACTTATACCACTTGGATCAGTTGGATCAGTTGGATCCCCAGGTCCAGGATCGGTACCACCCGAACTCTCTCCCAATGAATATAACAAATGATTATTTGTAGTTTTGGAATTGGATACAATATTCTTAGTAGAAGTTGAGGTCAGGAAATCATACACAACTTGAGAAGAAGCAGAAGGATTGCCTTGCAAGAATAATGCAGCAACTCCAGCTACATGGGGGGATGCCATAGAGGTCCCTGAAATAGTATTTATTGCAGTATTGCTGGTGTACCAAGCGGCGGTAATACTTGCCCCTGGAGCAAAAATATCCACACAATCGCCATAATTAGACCAAGATGTTTTGGAATCTGTATTGGTAGTGGCACCAACAGTATAAGCTCTTGCAGCTCCCGCAGGAGAGTAATTACATGCATTCTGCTCTCTACCTCTTCTATCACCGTTGCCAGCTGCAACTATGACTGGCACTCCTGCATTATACATTCTTTCTACTGCATCATTTACGGATGTACTAGCACCGCCTCCTAAAGACATATTGGCTACCGAAGGACCATTGGCATCTGAAGCTACCCAATCCATACCTGCAATGACTCCACTAAATGACCCGGATCCGTTACAATCCAAAACCTTGACTCCCACTAGTGTAACTCCTTTGGCGACACCATAGACAGTACCTCCAACAGTTCCTGCTACGTGAGTCCCGTGTCCATTACAATCTTCTGAATTTCCACCGAAGGCATCAAATCCCTGTAAGGCTCTGCCTCCAAATTCATTATGACCTGTTAGAATTCCCGTATCAATAATATAAGCTTTCACCCCTGCGCCGGTCGCATTATAAACATAGGTACTATTGAGCGGTAAAGCCGGTTGATCAATTCTATCCAAACCCCAAGTGGCATTATTTTGGGTGGTGGCGTTGATACTTACATACCCGTCTGGCTCAATGTATTTTACCATTGGGTCTTTTTCAAGTGCCTGAAGTTGCTTATTGGTAAGTTCTACAGAAAACCCTGTCAGTAAATTACCATAAACCCGCTCCACTTTTTCTTGCTCAATGTTGTATCTTGAAACAATCTCATGGGCTGATTTCCGCATATTCATTTGATTATCCTCGTAGCGGCCTGATTTTCTGAAATTCAAAGTATTCTCATGAAGAACAACAATGAATTTTCCCGGGATAATTCCCTGCTGACTGGATAAAGAAACTTGCTCCAAGTCCTGAACAGTGATATTTTCTACAGTTTCCTGGCAGGAACTGACTGAAAACGCTAAAATCAACAGGAATAATCCTGCCGGTCTAAGCATGAATTGATAGGTTTTTTTAAGCATGATTTTAATTGTTAGTGGGTAATAGTTTAAAATTTATTTTTGAAATATAAACAACCAATTTATAACATCATATCCAATTTTCAATATTTTTAATTCTTTTAATTGAAATTAATGATTAATTATTGATGGCTTACCACAAAGCAAAGAAGAATTGATTAGGTAAAGTCCAAATCAACAAATTTTCTACAAACGGAAAATAAATGAAACAAAGTTGCATTAGAGGTAGCATATCAGTTCTTTCTTGATTATTTTTGCAACTCTGTTACATTTATGAAATTACTTATTTATTCAATCCTTTATTTGGTTTTCATTAATTCAACCTTTGCCCAAGAAGCATGTTCTTTGGTAATTAGAGGAAAAATTATCCACGCCGAAAACAATGAACCGATAGAGTCCGCTTCTATTTGGATTGCAGAAATTGATAAAGGTATAATTTCTGATACCAATGGCATTTTTAGAATAGGAAATCTTTGTTCGGGGACTTACACGGTCAAAATACAATATCTAGGTCACCAGGATCATATTGAATTAATTGAATTAAAGAATAGCGGTAATTTTACTTTCCGATTACTCGCTGAAGATATTATTTTAGATGGTGTTGATATTCATGGTCATCAGGATGCATTGATCACCACCAATACCATTTCAAGTATTTATGGTGAGGCTTTATTGGCTTCCCGTGGCCAAACTCTTGGTGAATCTTTGAGGAAAATCCCGGGAGTAAATACCTATTCTTCAGGTTCTACGATACAAAAGCCAGTAATCCACGGACTTCACAGTAACCGAATTTTGATTCTGAATAATGGGGTAAGGCTCGAAGGTCAGCAATGGGGTGCAGAACATGCGCCGGAATTGGACCCATTTATTGCAAAAGAAATATCCGTAGTCAAGGGTGCAGAAACAGTCAGGTTTGGGGCAGATGCTATGGGTGGGGTTATCCTGGTCAATCCTTCACCCCTACCGGTTAAAGCCGGTATCAATGGAGAACTTGATTTAATAGGATTCACAAATGGTCTTGGTCTCAATGGTGCTGCTTCCATTTCAGGAGGTTCGGCAAAAATCAAAGGTTTGGGATATAGAATCCAAGGCTCTTCAAAAATTGCAGGTAATGTCCGTACGCCTGATTATATGCTGGACAATACAGGTGTAAGAGAATTGAATTTTTCTGGTGCTTTGGGGTATAGCAATAGCAGATTAGGTACAGAATTATATTTTAGCCACTATCAGACCAGTATAGGAATTTTGAGCGATTCCCATACCGGTAATTTAAGTGATTTGGAAAGCATTATCGAAAACGGAAGACCTTTCAGAATGCCTGATTTTACTTATGAAATCAGGAATCCAAAGCAGGAAGTTTCGCATCAGCTTATCAAATCAAAAATCCACTATCATTTGCAGAACGGTTCCAAATTGAATCTTCAATATGCTTTCCAAAGAAACCATAGAATGGAATTCGACAGAAGAAGAGGAAAATTGAATGATAGACCGTCTTTGGATTTAGAATTGTTTACAAACAGTATAGATTTCAGCTACAATCACCAAACAAGAAAGAATTGGGATGGAGCGATAGGTATTCAGCTTTTACAACAGGCCAATTCAAACATTCCCGGCACAGGAGTTATTCCTCTCATCCCAAATTTTGATATGGTTAACCTTGGTTTTTTTGCTATTGAGAAATTCACCAGTGGGCTTTTAGAGTTAGAAGGGGGGGTAAGGTATGACTATAGAAACATTGATGCTGCAAGAGTTATAAGGGGTGAATTACAGGAAAGTAAATTAAGTTTCAATAATTTTTCCGCCTTTTTTGGCGGCTTATATTCCCTAACCGAAAATCTTACATTCAATTCCAATTTTGGGACTGCTTGGAGACCTCCAAATATCAATGAACTGTTCAGCCAGGGATTACACCATGGAATCGCTGCAATTGAGATCGGAAATCCGGATTTTGTAAGTGAAAAATCATTCAAGTGGCTGAATACTATAAACTACACCGATGATAAAATCAATATTGAACTTACCGGCTATGCCAACAGAATCAATGACTATATCTATCTGAATCCAACTGAAGAACAATCAGTATCATTAAGAGGAACCTTCAATGTCTTTGAATACTTACAAGCCGATGCGATGTTCATGGGTGCAGACCTCAGTGCTATTTGGACTATAAACAGCAAGCTTGATTTGTTTTCAAAAGGTTCCTTGGTAAGGGCCCGAAATATTCAGGATGATAATTATTTTCCATTTATTCCCCCGGATCGATTGGAATCGGGAATTAGTTTTCAATTATTTTCCGAACCATCTAAGTCACCCACAAGCATCACTGTAAGCAATCTTTTGGTCGCAAGGCAAAACAGGGAGCCGGATTTTGATCTCGCCCCTGCTCCACCCGGATATCAATTATGGAATTTAGGAATTCAAACAGGTATAAAGCTTAGTGAAAAGAAGTTGAATATAGGTCTTTATGCCAACAATGTTTTCAATACTGCTTATAGAGATTATATGAACCGATTCAGGTATTTCAGCCATGAAATTGGTAGGAATATCCTATTCAAACTTAATTATCAATTTTAATCAAATCAATTATTAACCAATGAAAAAGTCAAACTACAAATTACAGATTTTACTTGTTGCCCTATTCTCCGTTTCTTTATTCTCTTGTGAAAGCAATGACCCTGAAGATGAAAATGAAGGAGAAATAATCACAGATGTCACTTTAAGATTTACAGAAGTAAATGAAACGGGGAATCCAATAGGAACACCTTTTGAGGTCGTGGCCTCAGATTCCGATGGACTCGAACTGGGTGGCAATCCAACCATAGGAACAATCAATTTAGAAGAGGGAAAATCATATCTTTTGGAAATTGAAGTTTTCAACGCAATAGCAAATGAGGATATCACAGAAGAAATCGAAGAAGAAGCAGCTGAACATCAGTTTTTTTTCCTAGGCACCGCTTTTGTAGGTTCCCCGATATTAATCTATACATATGATGATGAAGATTCAGATGGCAACCCTATCGGTCTAAGAGGATTTGTAGAGGTTTCAGCTACTCCGGGATTCAACAATGCTCAGTTCAGATTGATTTTGAGACATGATTTGGATAAAAACTTCCCCGGAGCAAACAACCCTAGTTTTGAAAATTTTGTCCAAGCAGGTGGGGAATCTGATTTGGATATCGTGTTTCCCTTTGTATTGAATTAAAATTCTTTAAAATAAAATGGCTGCTTATGATTTGAGCGGTCATTTTTTTTATATTTAGGTTTGTTAATCAATTGTAAACTATCTATGAATAAATTATTCAACTCGGCCATTTTAATATTTTCCATATCTTTTCTGATAGCCTGTTCTTCCGGTTCCTCCAGAGAGATTACTCCCGAACTGATTGAAGCCAACGAATACCTTCAAAAATCTCTTGATCTAAGAGAGGAATTGATGGAAATTGAAAAACAGCTTAAAGATGCCGAAATTGATTATTCCGCATTAAAAGAGGAATTGAAAATTTGGGATAAAGATATTATAGAAGTTCCTGGGTTTGAACATTCACATGATGATGAACACCAAAGAAAATATCATGTGCACAATCCATTAAAGCCTTTCAGTGATGTAGAGCATCTCAATTATCAAAAAATGATGTACGAGGAAATTGTACAGATACATGAGCAGATGAAAGTGTCCCTTGACGCTGATGTGATGTCATAAAATCAAAAAAGGCTGTCAGTTTCTTGATAGCCTTTTTTGATTTTTATTTTTTGGGTTTTCAATAATAAGGAGAGCAAAGAGTGATATTCTCCTTTTTGAAGGCCTGTGGGCTATTGTTATTTATGCCGATATTGCCTGCTGATAGGATCACCTGGTATTCCGGACCTGAATCGGCCAAATGTACTTTAACATGACCATCGAAATCTCTAAAATCATCAAAAGTCAATTTTGTTCCCGTAGAAAGCTGTCCTAAAACAGTCACACTTTTAAGCGTTTGAATATTTACAGGATTAAGCAAATGAGCTATAGGAGAATCCGGATTATCATAAGTTCCAAAGTGTAAGTGCGCCGGGAAGAAATATTCCGAGTCACCTTTATTGCCTGACAATTCTATTGTTATTTCCAAATCCCCCCCTATCATCTCTTTTACCAAAATTGTACCTGTATAATCGAAATCAGAACTTTGATAGAGATTATAAGTCATTTCATTTCTTGTATAATCATCGCCATTTTCTTCCCCACAGGAAAAAAGGATGAATCCGAATAGAAATAAAATTGCCAACTTTTTCATTGCAGTAGTGTTTTTAATTTATTACGCCGAAATTTCATCTATGTTTTATTAGATCGTTAAATATAAGGAATTAAAAAATTTGCCAATGTGAAATGTATCACATTAGTTGACTATTTAAAAATAATCCACAATACATGAAGCAATTTGTAGATCTTTTTACGTCTCTGGATCAAAGCAACAAAATTTCTGATAAGCTTGAAGCGCTCAAAAATTATTTTTTGCATGCCCCGGATGAGGACAGACTATGGACGATTGCCTTGTTTACCCACAAAAGACCCAAAAGACAAGTAAATACAAAATTACTGAGACAATGGTGCTGCGAATTGGCAGGAATACCCGATTGGTTATTTGAAGAGTCCTATCAGACAGTTGGAGATTTAGCTGAAACGCTGTCACTTCTTTTACCCTTGAAAACAGAAACTGATGACCGTTCTCTGAGCTATTGGATCAATTATCTGGTAGATATGGAAAAATCAGATGAGGCCGAAAAAAAGAAAAAAATCCTTTATGCATGGGATGTAATGGATAAAGATGAACGGTTTATCTTCACCAAAATAATTACCGGAGAATTTCGGGTCGGTGTAAGTCAAAATCTGATTACACAAGCTGTGGCAGATGCATTTGAAATGAAAAAGACAGAAGTTGCCCACAGGATTATGGGAGATTGGCAACCGGGAAAAATTACTTTTCAAGAGTTGATCCAATCAGAAAATATCTCTGATGATCTTTCCAGACCATATCCCTTCTTTCTAGCACATCCTATTGACAGAGCTATAGAAGAAATGGGACAAATTGCAGATTGGCAGGTAGAATGGAAATGGGATGGTATAAGAGGGCAGGTCATCAATAGAAAGGGGCAGATTTTTATTTGGTCAAGAGGAGAAGAACTGGTCACAGAAAAATTCCCCGAATTGCTGGAAATGGCTTCTCTCCTTCCTGAAAACAGCGTATTGGATGGTGAAATAATTTCTTTTGGGGAAAATGGACCTTTGCCTTTTTCGGTATTGCAAACCCGAATTGGAAGAAAAAAAATCACCAACAAAGTACTTCGCGAGGCACCGGTGAGTTTCATTGCTTATGACTTGTTGGAATATAACGGCGATGACCTTAGAAAATTGACTTTAAGTCAAAGAAGAAAAAAACTGGAAGACCTTGCTATTCATATTGAAAACAGGAAGCTAAAGCTTTCTCCTTTGGTAACTTCTGAAAACTGGGAAGAACTTCAGCAGCTTCACTCCAAATCCAGGGAAAAGATGGCAGAAGGTTTTATGCTTAAACGAAAGAATTCTCCCTACGAAGTGGGGAGAAAACGTGGGCATTGGTGGAAATGGAAAATAGAACCTTTGACAATAGACGGGGTGATGATTTATGCCCAAAAAGGTCATGGCAGAAGGGCCGACTTATATACAGATTACACCTTGGCAGTTTGGGAAGGAGAAATGCTTGTACCCTTCGCTAAAGCTTATTCCGGTCTCACTGATGCTGAAATCAAAGAGGTAGACAAATATGTCAAACAAAATACCAAAGAAAGATTCGGCCCCGTCCGCACCGTCAAACCAGGTTTGGTTTTTGAAATCGCTTTTGAAGGCATTCAGGAAAGTTCACGGCACAAGTCGGGCATTGCACTACGTTTTCCCAGAATTCAACGTTGGAGGAAGGATAAACCCATTGAGGAAGCCAATACTTTGGATGAATTAAAAGCTTTACTTTCAGTATATGGAGGATAATATCCAAGAAATTGCTTTCAACTATTTTTCTGATAAAGGGTGGAAACCCTTTGAATTCCAAGTCCAAACTTGGAATGATTATCTGGCAGGAAAATCAGGACTGCTGAATGCCCCTACCGGAAGCGGGAAAACATTTGCATTATGGTTTCCTGTTATCCTCGATTACATCAGGAATCATCCCTATGATTGGAAAAAACCTCAAAAATCCGGAATACAATTGATCTGGGTTACGCCATTAAGGGCACTTGCACAGGACATCCAAAAGGCTATGCAGGAAGTCTGTGACCAAATTGAACTTCCTTGGAAAGTCTCCGTGAGAAATGGTGACACCGACAGCAAAACCAAACAATCACAATTCAAAAATCCCCCACAATGTCTGGTCACAACTCCTGAAACCCTACATATCCTTCTCGCACAAAAAGACAATTCGCTGATCTTTCAAAACCTCAAAGCCATTGTCATTGATGAATGGCATGAGTTGTTGGGAAATAAACGAGGAGTTCAGGTCCAATTGGCCTTGAGTTATATTCAAAGTATCTCAAGTAATCCAATCAGAACTTGGGGGATATCTGCTACTATTGGGAATCTGGAAGAAGCTGCCGCTATTCTATTGGGTGAGAATATCCCGGTTCATATCGTTCGATCCCAAATCAAGAAAAACATCCGGCTGAATACTGTTTATCCAGATGAGTTGGAGAAATATCCCTGGTCAGGTCACTTGGGGTTGAAGTTGATTGACAAGGTCATCGACGTGATTGAAAAGCATCAGTCTCTTTTGTTGTTTACCAATACTCGTGCACAAACTGAAATTTGGTATCAACAAATCATGGAAAAAAGACCTGATTGGGCCGGATGGATAGCCATGCATCATGGTTCTTTGGACCAACAGGTTCGGACTTGGGTTGAGGATGCGCTTCACCATGGAAGGTTAAAATGTGTAGTCTGCACCTCTAGCCTGGACTTGGGAGTGGATTTCAGGCCGGTAGATGCCGTGATTCAGGTTGGAAGTCCAAAAGGTGTGGCCAGATTTGTCCAAAGGGCAGGTCGCTCGGGACATCAACCGGGATTGCCAAGTGAAATATATTTTGTACCCACCCATTCATTGGAATTGATTGAGGCTGCTGCATTAAGAAGTGCTATTGAAAATAGTGAAATGGAGAACATTCATTCTCCACAACTGGCTTTTGATGTCTTAATTCAGTTTCTGGTCACAATTGCTGTTGGAGAAGGATTCAAACCAGAAGACCTTTTTTCTATTGTTAAAAATACTTATTCATTTAAAAATCTGAGCCAAGAGGAATTTGACTGGACCATTTCATTTATTACCAAGGGCGGAAGTTCCTTGAGTGGATATGAGGAATTTTTGAAGGTTGAAGCAGATGAAGAAGGCGTATTTCGAATCAAAGACAAAAAAACCGCAATGCGCCACAGGCTTTCCATGGGTACCATCGTCAGTGACCCCATGTTGAAAGTACGCTTCAAAAACGGTACTTACCTTGGAATGATTGAGGAATATTTTTTTTCAAAATTAAAACCCGGTGACCGTTTCTTTTTTTCAGGGAGAAACCTGGAATTTGTAGCTATAAGGGAAATGAGTGCCATCGTCCAACTTTCTAAAAAGAAAAGCAGCAACACCCCTTCCTATATGGGCGGAAGAATTTCTTTGACATCCAAACTAGCTACGAAGATCCGGGAGATTTTAGAAGATGCAGATAAAGGTATTTATGCCTCCGAAGAGGCTGTATATGTTTCCCCTTTGCTTCAACTTCAAAATAGGTTGTCTTTGATTCCCGATAGAAATACCTTCTTGATTGAGAAGAATGTTTCCAAAGATGGTTATCATGTTTTTTTCTATCCTTTTGAAGGTAGGCTAGTTCACGAAATTCTCGGTGCGTTGATAGCATACAGGATTTCGGTAAGCTACCCCATCAGTTTAAGTATTGCCATGAATGATTATGGGTTTGAGTTGCTTTCTGATGCCCCCATTCCTATAGAAGATCTTTTGGAAGAAGATCTATTTACCGAAAAGAATCTGGCAGAGGATATCATCTCCTGCATCAATGAAAGTGAAATGGCCAAAAGGAAGTTCAGAGATGTAGCTACTATTGCAGGTTTGATTTTTCAGGGATTTCCCGGTAAGCCGGTAAAATTCAAACATCTACAGGCAAATTCGGGAATTTTGTATGGTGTTTTTGAAGATTATGATCCTGACAACCTGCTGTTGAGACAGGCTCATCATGAGGTTTTGAATATGCAGATGGAAAAAAACAAAATCCTTGATGCCATCCAAAAAATAAACAGGCAACAGATAATTTTAAAATCACCTGGACAATTCACTCCTTTTTCATTTCCTATCATGGTTGACAGGCTAAGAGCAACACTTACTTCCGAATCTCTAGAGGAAAGAATCGCAAAAATGAGAGCATTTTTGGCAGATTAAGGAATTCGAATTTTTTTTTTAAGTGATTAGGATTGATAAATCGTAATTTTTTTATTTCAAATACTAGTACTTGCTGTTTGAATTTTGAACAAGAAATAGTTTTATTTTTTATTTTGATATTACCAAACTAAGGTATATTTTCGGTTCGATTTGAAATAAAAAGAAATATTGTATTGATGTCCAGATTCCCCATTACAGTCAAATTTCTCCTTTTATTGTTTTTGATTTTTGCTTTCAGAAATGAAAACGTGATATCCCAAAGCTATGAAGTCAGTCAAAAAGCTGAAAACATTCTTGCGCAATACCAAAAGGCCAAAAATGATAGGTTAAAACTTGATCTTATATCCCAACTGGTGAAAGTGATTCACTACACCGATTCAGCTCATAAATATTATCCGGAAGCTATCAGGTTAGCCAGATTGGTTGGAGACGCCGAGCTAGAAGCTCAAAATCTCAACAGGCTTGGAGTCTATTACAGGAGCATGAATCTTCAGGAAGATGCATTGAAACTTTATGAAGAAGCATTGACTATCAGTAGAAAAGCCAATATTCCAGTGCAGATTGGTCATTCACTGAATAATATCGGGCAGATATTTTTTTATCAAGATCAATTTCAAGAGTCATTGAATTACTACCTTGAGGCAGAAAAAAAATTTCTTGAAATCGGGGATCAGGAAGGATTGGCATACAATTATAATGGGATGAGTCTTGTACTGGCTGCGATCGGGGATTTAGAACAAGCATTGGCAACCGTTAACAAGGCCATTAAAATCCGCGAAAAACTGGGAAATGAGAGACAGCTGACTGTTTCAAAATTCAACAGGGCAGATATTCTTATGTCCATGGGGGATTATACAAATGCAGAACCTGACATCATGAATCTTTATGATTACGGAATGGCCAACGACAAAATAAGGGCCATTAATGCGCTGGAAAAACTGGTGGAATTAAAATTGAAAACATACAGGTACTCGCAAGCCGTTACTTATGCAGAAGAGGCTATGTCACTCCATAAGGAAAAGCCATTTTCAGAATCCTTAATAGAAATCTATCAGATGATGTATCATTATTTTTTTGATAGAGGAAATACCATAGAGTCAAAAAAATATTTGGGGCTTTTGGAATCTGAAAGAAATAGGCTTAATGAAATCAAAACCAAAAATTACTTGGCAGGGCTTACCATCAAAAAACAAAGGGATGAAATTGCGAGCTTACAAAGGGAAAAGGAATTGATGGAAATCAATAACCGGTTCAAGTTTTACCTTTCCATTGTTCTGTTTCTTCTGGCATTCGCAATGTTTGTCGCTTTTTCGATTTATTATAGATATTACCTTAAGCAAAAAGAAAATCTTATCCAACTAAAAGAAAAGCAGAGACAGATCGAAGCCCAAGCTAATGAACTGGATAGGTTAAATATTATCAAAGATAAAATTTTCTCCATCCTAGCGCACGACTTGAAGGCTCCGATGGATTCCTTGTGGGGCATGGTAAAATTAATTGATGAAGAGAACCTGACTCAAAGCGAATTTGAAGAGTATTTACCTATCATATCACAAAATTTAGGGAATAACTCCATACTATTGGAAAATTTGCTGATTTGGTCTAGAAGTCAAATGAAAGGAATGAACGTTCAAATTTCCAGGATTAATTTGTTTAAACTGGTAGAAGAGAATATTCGTTTTCTTGCTAGCTCAGGTTATTATAAAGGGCAGGTTATTGAAAATTTTGTTGCTGAAAATATTGAGGTGGAAGCAGACAAGAACATGATTGATATTGTATTCAGAAACCTCTTGACCAATGCCCTGAAATTCACAAAAGAAGGTGATCAAATCATAGTGGATATTAAAGAATCGGACAATGTATATACTGTTTGTGTTTCAGATCAGGGAACAGGGATTTCGGAAGATGGACTGAAAAAACTTTTTGGAAAGGACTTCCATTCTACCAATGGAACCCATCAGGAAAAGGGAACAGGGCTCGGTCTTATTTTGACCAAAGAACTTGTGCAAAAAAATAAAGGTGAGATTTGGGCTGAAAGTACCTTGGGAATGGGTTCTACATTCTGCTTTACTTTGCCTAAGTTATAATTTGATTTTTATACTTTTTTGGGTTTAGATTCGGGTTTGAGTCTACTTTTCTACTAAGCGAATTGATATTTGATTCAGAATCAACTCTTACTTCAGGTCCCATGTAATACCATATCGTGAAATAATCGGTAAGTCGAAGGTCCGATTTTGTACTTAAAATATCATCTATTCCGTGCTACCTTACATACAGGTTTAACTGCAACGAGGCTTGTCCTGCAACTTTTCCCCACCTATTTTTTCTCTTTGAAGGTCTTGGAGTGATTGAAAAGTAAAGTAAACCGCTAATACCACATTTACCGAAATCTTTCAATTCGCTCTCCAAAAATATGGAGTGAACAAAATCAGGATTGTGAAAAGTTCTAGTCTTCCCAATAGCATTAGAAATGATAGAAAAACCTTTGCATAAGGGTTAAAAAATGCAAAATTATCAACAGGTCCAACTTTACCGATTGCAGGTCCTACATTTCCCAGGCAAGTTGCTACAGCTCCGAAAGAAGTTAAAATATCATAACCCATCAAAGACAATACAATTGAACCCACGACAAAAATCATAAGATAAATCAAAAGGAAATTCATAATGTGGGTAATGATTTTTCCTGTCACTCTATCTCCGTTGATTTTAAGCGGAACTACTGCCCGCGGATGTACAATTCTTTTGAATTCCAACCAGGAGTTCTTGAAAAAAGTAAGGTGCCTGACAAATTTAATTCCGCCGCTGGTAGAACCCGCAGACCCTCCAATAAACAACAACATAAAGAAAACCAAAGTAAGACCAATATGATAGGATGTATAATCTGCCGTAACATAACCAGTAGTTGTAATCAATGAAACTACCTGAAAAAGCGTATCTCTAAATGCCTTTTCATAATTTTGACCAGAATAATGGAAAATCGGAAAGGACAGAAGTATTGCAAAGATCAAAATTACAGTAGCATATGCTTTAAACTCATCAGATTTCCAAACTCTTTCAAATTTTCCCGTCAATCCAAAATAAATGACTGTGAAATTCGTACCAGCCAAAAACATAAATAGTATTGCAGTATATTGGATAAACGGAGATGTAAAATAAGCCATACTGGCATTTTTGGTGGAAAATCCACCCGTAGCCAATGTGGTCAAAGCATGATTGACAGCATCATAAAAAGTCATTCCACCTATGAAATATAATAAACCTGCTGTGATGGTAAGACCCAAATAAACATACCATAGCCTTTTTGCGGTTTCTCTGATTCGTGGATGTAATTTATCGGAGGTAGGTCCAGGTGATTCAGCCACAAATAGCTCAATACCGCCAATACCCAAAAGTGGAAATATAGCGACTGTTAAAACTATTATACCCAAACCGCCAATCCATTGTGTCATACTTCTCCAAAAAAGAATCCCTTTGGGAGTAACCTCAATATCTATAAGAACAGTGGCACCTGTTGTAGTAAGTCCTGAAATAGTTTCAAATATGGCATCGCTGAAGCTTGTAAATGTGCCACTGAATAAATAAGGCAACATCCCAAACATGGACATTAAAATCCAACTCGTAGAAACGATCAAATACCCCTCTCGTTTTCTGATATTTTGATCCTGCTTGGAGAAGGAAAAAAATAAAAGAAGACCAACTATAAAAGTCACCATAATAGCTGAAACCAATGACATTTCATCTCCGCTTTCAAAATAATAAGCAAAGCCGACACCGGGCAGCATCAACAGGGCAAAAAGCATGAGCAAAGCCCCCATTATTTTTCCAATCGCCTTGAAGTGAATCATATCAATGGAACAGTTTCTCTAATGGGATTTTTGCCTCAGGAAGTGCCATTACAATGGCTTTATCATTAAGCTGTAATATAAATTCTCCATCTGGAATAAAAACCATCTCCCCCCGGATAACGCCCGCTACTATTGCAGAATCAGGGAAATGCAGGTCTTTCAAGGCTTTCTTGGTTACCCTATTGGTTTTGGTAATCACATATTGGATAAATTCTGCGTCGACACCATATATACCTGAAATAGCTTCCACATTCCCTTTTCTTAAAAATCTTGTTACCTGATTGGCTGCAACAAGTTTTTTGTTGATCAATGAATCCACGCCGATACTGTGGGAAATATGAATGTATTCTCTTGTGTCAACATGGGCGATGGTTTTATAAACACCATGGTTTTTTGCACTCAGGGAGGTGATGATATTTGTTTCAGAAGATTCAGTCAATGAAATAAAGGCCTCCATTTCTTCCAAACCTTCTTCAATCAAAAGTTCAATATTTTTATAATCCCCATTGATTACCAGTGTATTATCCAATCTTTCCGAAAGCCATTTACATCTTTCTTTGTCTTTATGTATCAAGGTGACCCGATATTCGTCCTCAAGTTTTCGGGCTGTGGTGTATGCCAAGTCATCTCCACCAATAATCATGATATTTTTGATGGTGACTTTTCTTTGGCCCAATAGTTCGATGATTGACTCTACTGCTTTCTTGTTTGAAATGAAAAATACATGGTCATTATTTCTGATGATGGTATTTCCTCTCGGAATAATGGTCATCTGATCCCTGACTATAGCAATGATTTTGATATCTTCAAAAATCGGGTTTTCTCTCATATCTGAGATTCTTTTATTGACCATCGTACTGAATTGATCCAAGGTGATTCCCACGACATTCAATTTTCCGCCTTCGAACTCAAAAACATCGGTAAAGGTGGAATTTTTAACCATATTAAAAATCTCCCCACTGCAGAGCATACTTGGAGAAATAATATTATCGATTCCGATATTCTTGAAATAAATTTCGTTTTCCGGATTCAAGTAATCATGGTTTCTCACTCTTGCAATCACCCTGTTGGCGCCTAGTTGCTTCGCTAGAGTAGCAGCCAGCAAATTAGTTTTTTCAGATGTAGTAACCGCCATAAACATATGGGCTTCTCTGACATTGGCGCTCTTGAGTATTTCCAGAGAAGTGGCATCACCCATAATGGTCATGACATCCAAATGTGAAGAGGCATAGTCAAGAGCATCTTTATCCAAATCTATCAGAATGATGTCTTTATTTTCAAAACTTAGCTGTCGGGCCAAATGGTATCCCATATCTCCCGCACCAGCTATGACGATATTCATTGCCATAAGTAATATTTTACGGATTAACCGGACTTAAATAAAGGTGATCTTTAAATCGGGCAAAAGGTAGGGTGTTTTAGAAGCAACTGCAATAAGAATCATCAATATTTATTGGCAAAACGACTGTATATATTTATTGGAATTTTTGTTGCCAAATCTAACCGCTTCATTCCAATCCAAACAAGCTTCAGATTTCTGTTTTGTTTTATAATAACAAAAACCCCTATTGGTCAGAATATCAGGATTATCCGGGCTTAAACTCAAAGCATAGCTATAATCCGGAATAGCTTTATTAAACTGATTGAATTTTAGGAAACAGTTGCCCCTGTTAAAATGATAAGCCCAGACCAAAGGATAATCTTCCCCATTTATTTTACTATAATCAATGGCATCAGAGTAAGCCTTAATAGCTTCTTCAATCCTATTTTCTCTTTGAAGGATATTCCCCAAATAATAAGACATCTCATCATCTTCCTCAAAAATCTTGAGCCCTTCCCTCAGCGTTTGGATT
>CAZLJT010000014.1:0-27992 GCA_964559905.1 uncultured Aquiflexum sp. | reverse complement strand
GGTTGAAATAAAATGGAAATAGATACTTGTAGATAACTCGTCCCGATTTTTTCGGGATTGGATATTGACAGATATTTCATTGAAATATATGAGAAATAAAAGTAGTAAGACGGTAGAAATAGTAGCAAATAGTGATCCCTAAGGCGGTAGCAAATCTGGATTTGGCCGTAATAAAAAGTGGTTAAATGAGGTTTTTTGACAGAAATGTTATTAGCAAAAGAAGTTACTTTCTTTATACCATTACCCTGAAAATGGCTGGTCTCCCAACTCTTGGTATATTGTACCTTGTACTTGGTACAAATACCTGAAGTCCAAACAATTTCCTTAAATAGTGTGTGAATCTGTACTAATGGCATAATTTCTAATTTATAGTTCCCGATTAGCCGGGCAGGTTTTGGCACCTTTCCCGATGTGTCGGGATGGTTGCCAGAGGGTCTTCGAGCCTGTTCTCTAACCTCTTCTTTATAAATCAGTTTCCTGAAGTGTATGCAAAGTAAGTTTTCAAAAAGTGGATTTCAAAAGATTATCCAGAATACTTTTTAATTGAAGGGAAATACGATGGAAATAAAATTCGAATATGTTAGAATAAGGGTTGAAATATCATTGAAATAAAGTTGAAATATATTAGAAATAATATAGAAATATGATTGGTTTAAATAGAAATAAGGTATGACCTGAAAATCATTTCAATGTAATTTGCAAAGCGTATTTCAAAATTATTTCACCTCTGAAAATCTCAATAATATTTCGCGAAGCATATATCTATTTATTTCACTTAAGTTTATTTCAACTAATTAAGCTCTTTTATAACCAGAAAGCCAGTCTCAAATCTCATGTCTAGCGTTTCAAGTCTAATCACTCATTAAACTGCGTCATCGTCATATTGATGCCAACCGTACAAAAGCTTAAAATCATATCAATCGCTTTGTCGATGTAAATGGGAAGTTCATCGATTTCTTTTTGGGACCATCTTCCCAATACATATTCTATCTGTCTTCCTTTTGGAAAATCATCACCTATTCCAATTCTCAATCTTGGATAATCCTGGCCACCTGTCAAATCTTCAATGTTTTTGAGCCCATTGTGACCTGCGGCAGAACCTTTTCCTCTCATTCTCAACTTCCCAAATGGCAAAGCTACATCATCCACAATCACCAAGACGTTTTCTTTTGGAATATTGAGTTCTTTCATCCAATAATTAACAGATTTACCACTCAAATTCATATAGGTGGTTGGTTTGATCACATGGATTTGTCGGCTTTTGTATTTAAAATGAGTCGTAAACGCCAGTCTATCACTTTTCCATTGTACATTTTGTTGGTCAGCCAAGCGGTCAACGGTCAAAAAGCCGACATTATGTCTTGTGAGTTCATATTCAGGACCTATATTTCCAAGTCCCACGATGAGATACTTCATGGATTGATTGTTCTAAAAACTGCACAAAATTAAAAAATCCTGCTTAAGGTTAAGCAGGATTTGATTTTATCACTAACTAATATCGAATTATTCAGCTTTTTTACCTCTGAGTGCTCTTGGAATACCAATTGTTACTATGGATACATTTGGGCTGGTGAGGATTTCAAAGCCTTCTACTTTCAAATCTCCAACTCTGAAAGATTTACCCAAATCCAAATTGTTGATATCAACTTCAACATAATCAGGAAGATTTCCTGCTAGGCCTTTGACAGTAATTTTTCTAGTCTTGATTTCAAGTTTACCCCCTTTTATGATACCTGGAGAAGTACCTTTAATTACAACGGGGATATCAAATTTGATAGGTCTGTCAGGGCTGAAGGCCAAGAAGTCTGCATGCAACAAAACTTCTGATACGGGATGAAATTGGGCATCTTTTAATACAGCTTTCATTTTTTCACCTTCAATATTCAGGTCAACCATGTGAACTTCCGGAGTGTACACTAAGTCTCTGAACAATATGGCAGGGGAGTAGAAATGAATTTGCTCTTTGATAGCCGGACCATAAACCACACAAGGAACATTACCTTCCTGACGGATTTGGACTAATTCCTGATTATCGAGATTTGCTCTTTTAAACCCTATAATCTCTAAAGATTTCATAAATTTTAATTTAAGTATGTATAATTGATTAAGTAATTCACTAAATAAATAATGCAGAAATGGAAGTATTGCCGGTTACTGCATGTATCGCCTTTGCAAAGAGGTCAGCGACTGAAAGAACTCTAATTTTTGAAGATTGCCTTTTCATTGGTATGGTATCGGTAATAACCAACTCCTTTAATATGGAATTTTCAAGATTTTCATAAGCATTACCGGAAAGCACACCATGTGTAGCGATTGCCCTTACTGAGGTAGCACCTTTGTCCATAATAATCTGGGCTGCTTTACACAAGGTACCTGCAGTATCTACCAAGTCATCTATAAGAATCACATCCTTTCCTTCAACATCACCTATTACCTGCATGGAGGCCACTTCATTGGCTCTTTTTCTGTGCTTATCACAGACCACCATTTCTACCTCAAAATGCTTGGCATAAGACCTTGCTCTTGCCACACCCCCCACATCAGGAGCTGCGAAAATCATATTGTCCAAGGCCAGTCTTTCCAAATAGGGCACGAAGATAGCTGATCCATTTAAATGATCCAAGGGGATATCAAAAAAACCTTGGATCTGTCCTGCATGCAGGTCACAGGTCATGATCCGATCTGCTCCTGCGGAGGTAAGCATATTGGCAATTAATTTGGCTGCTATAGAAACCCTAGGTCTGTCTTTTCTGTCTTGTCGGGCGTAGCCATAATAGGGAATTACAGCACAAACCTTATACGCACTCGCTCTTTTGGCTGCATCTATCATCAGGCATAGCTCCATCAGGTTATCGGCAGTTGGGTTTGTAGTCTGTATCAAAAAGACCGTACAGCCCCTAACAGATTCATTGAAGCTGGGTGACATCTCTCCATCACTGAATTTGGAAATGGTAAGATCTCCGAGACGTTTTCCGTAATGTTTTGCTATTTTTTCGGCAAGTAGGTGGCTATTGGTACCTGAAAAGAGTTTGACCTCAGTCATGATAGGATTTTTTGCAGTGAAATGATTGATTTCTGATCGACAACAAAGGTATATAAATTTGCTGGCAAAGTGAATCTGAGGCAGAAGATTGTAAAATATTATTTGGCAGGATTTATTTCTTCGGATTTTTTAGAAACCAGTTTTCCATTTTCTAAAATCCCTATGAAATCATAGACATCCAGGGATAGGCAAAATTCAATATCTGCTTCAATATTGTGATTTTGTAATCTTTTGGCGTGCGAAGCCTGCCCCATAAAAATCCGAAGCCGGTGTTCATTTCCCTCGTAAAGATTCTTCATAGCTATAGAAGTGTCACAATCGGTTCCAAAATGAGGATGTAAATTGCTTACCAATGCACCGGCAAACAAAGAATCCTCCAGGTTGAATTTTCCCTTCCAGCCGGCACAGAGAATCAAAACGTCTCTTTGCTCTGAAATCAAGAAATCTGTAGTTGCTGATAAATTAACAAAAGCACCTAAAATAATTTCATTGGCGACATTTTTGGTTTTTTCTATTGCCACAGTGCCATTCGTGGTGGTCATGGCGATTTTATGACCTGAATATTTATTGTCCAAATAAGCTAGAGGGGAGTTCCCCAATTCAAAACCATCTGCAGTTTTTCCATTTCTTTCCCCAGCAATGGTGTATCCGGAATTTGCCATGGATTTGCAGGTTTCCAAGTCCATCACAGGAGTTATGGAATCCACTCCATTGGCCAAAGCTGCCAACATAGTTGAAGTAGCCCTGAAAATATCCACAATAACCACATTTTTATCTTGGACATCATAGAGATGAATCAATTCAGGACTCAGGCAGATTTCAACTTTCTTCATTTTTCTGGATAAAGATAAACCCTGTAATGAATTCACATATGTTTCACTACGGGGTTTATGGAATGGATTGTTTTATTTTTTGTACAAGGGCAGTTTTTCAATTGTTGCAGGCAGGTTTTTGCTTCTGACAGTGATAGCAATTTCTGTTCCCGGTGAAGCATATTCGGACTTGACATAACCTAACCCTATGCCCACACCCATTGAAGGAGACATAGTTCCTGAAGTTACTTCTCCGATGACCTCACCTGAAGTATTCACAATAGGGTAATGCGCCCTGGGAATTCCCTTTTCATTTATTATAAAGCCAACCAACTTTTTATCTACCCCCTTTTCTTTTTGTTTTTTGAGGTTTTCACTATTGATAAAGTCCTTGGTGAATTTGGTAATCCAACCTAATCCTGCCTCAAGTGGGGAGGTTTCGTCGTTGATATCATTTCCATAGAGGCAATACCCCATTTCCAATCTGAGTGTATCCCTGGCCCCTAATCCAATTGGTTTGATCCCAAGGCTTTTTCCTGCTTCAAAAACGGCATTCCAAACGCTCTCGGCATTATCATTTTTTACATAAATTTCAAAGCCTCCGGCTCCTGTATATCCTGTACCTGATATGATGACATTTTCAACACCGGCAAATTGACCTATGGTGAAGTGATAGAACTTAATCGAAGAAAGATCAATGGGAGTAAGTGATTGGACTGCCTCAATTGCCTTGGGACCTTGGATTGCAAAAAGAGAAAACTTATCTGAAATATTTTCCAGATCAGCCCCCAAATTGTTGTGTTTATTGATCCAATTCCAATCTTTTTCAATGTTGGAAGCATTCACTACCAGCATATATTCCTGATCAGCCATTTTGTAGACAATCAAATCATCTACAATTCCACCTTCTTCATTGGGGAAGCAGGAATATTGTGCCTGCCCTATCACCAATTTGGAAGCGTCATTTGAAGTGACTTTCTGAATCAGATCCAAAGCTTTTTCCCCTCTAACCATAAATTCACCCATATGGGAAACATCAAAAACTCCCACCCCTTCTCTCACGGTTTTGTGCTCTTCTATATCTGAAGAATACCTTACGGGCATATTATAACCTGCGAAAGGAACCATTTTGGCACCTAAGGCTTCATGTAAGTCATTCAATTCGACTTTTTTAATATTGTCAGTCATGTCAGGATTTTGATTTTATGGTCGCAAATGTAAGTATTGGGGACAAGTATTACGAACTGTCCATAAAAAAAGCCACCGAAAGGTGGCTTTTTTAAGTATTTTAGTTTTATAAATTAACTTAGTAACCTGGATTTTGGATCAGATTTGAATTGGCATCCATTTCTCTTTGAGGAATTGGGAACACCATTCTTGGACTATCAAATGGGAACACGGCTGGTCCGGTGTTGTCATTGACAGAACCTCTGACTCTTTTTACATCATGAATGCTATGTCCTTCATGTGCGAGTTCAAGTCTTCGTTCATTGAGGATTTCATCCAAAGTCAAAGAAGTTTTGGCCGGTAAGTTTACTCTTGCTCTTATCAGGTTGATATCTGCCAATGGTGTTGCTCCTATAGCAGTACCTTCTCTGAAGTTGGCTTCTGCTCTGGTCAGATACATTTCAGTTAGTCTGATGACCTTTACATTTCTAAATTGATCACGCCATTTTGCTGTTCTTAATTCTCCCGCTCCACTGAAAAACTGGGTAAGTCTGACATCATTTTCTTCATAATTTTCCAAATGGTTTTCCAGAATTGCTACGTCTCCACCTCTGGCTCCAAACTCAGGTAAGGAATAGAAAAGGAACATATCATTGGCAGGGTCTTGGGTATTCACCTGAATAGCATATAAATCCTCAGGAGAATTTCCTTCAGTATTGAAAGCATCCATATAATTGGTAACCAATCTTTTACCATTGGCCTGAGATACAGTGATTGCCCTATTTGCAGCATCTCTAGCATCTCCGAATCTTTCCATTTGCAGATACACTCTGGACAATTGTGCTGCTGTAACGTAGGAATTTGCAAGGAAGCCATTACTGGCAGGCAATAGCGTTTCAGCTTCGGTCAAATCACTCAAAATCTGAGCATATACTTCAGCAACAGTATTTCTAGATACAAAACTGGCTTCGTTTACTTCACGGGTAGGAGTCAATACCAATGGTACTCCAAGATTTGCAGAGGGATTGCCTGCCACATAGGGGAGACCGTAAAGCTTGACCAATTCAAAAAACATGGAACCTCTCAAGAATAATGCTTCTCCTCTTACCCTGTTCCTGTCTGCCTCATTCACTACATCCAATGCACTCAACACGTTGTTGGATACGTTGATAGCTCTGTAAGCAGCTGCCCAGGTTCCTTCCACAAAAGAGTTGTTTACCACAATTGCTTTATTGAACATCTCTCTAGGTTGGTTGAAGGTGCCTTCCCATCGGATTTCACCATTTGCTCCCAACATTTCGGAATACAATTGAAGTCTTCCGCCATAAAGAGATACACTTCTCGTTTCAGCATATGCCCCGATCAGTACACTTTTTACATTGGCATCATTGCTCAATGCGAGGTCTTGGTCGATACTTTGAAAGGGCGTAAGGAATAATTCATCATTACAGCTACTGAATACAGTAACAAGCCCTAATAATCCTATAATTATATATTTTTTCATTTTTATAGCTTTTTAGAATCCGACATTTAAACCCAACGAAATTGTCCTGGCTTGCGGGGCCGAATAAAAATCATATCCTTGAGATACATTAGATGCAAAAGCATCTGCATTAACTTCAGGATCCCATCCTTTATAATTGGTGAAAGTCAAGAGGTTTTGAGCCACTAAATAGAATCTTGCAGTAGAAATCTTCATTTTGCCGGTCAGGTTATTAGGTAAAGTATACCCAATCGTAAACGTTCTCAACCTTACATAGCTGCCATCAGAAAGGTATCTGCTCGAAGCCTGACACCCGTTACACTCACCCAATCTTGCCTGAGGAACCATAGTTATATCACCTGGGTTCTGCCACCTTGCCATCTGATCTCTTGTTGAATTATCAAACCAGTCACCGTTGGCAGCAAAGAAACCTCCGCCACCATCATAGATATCGTTTCCAAATACCCCTTGGAATAAGAAGTTCATATCAAAATTACCAAAAGTAAAATTGTTTGTAATACCACCAATAAACTGAGGGTTTGGATCACCGACAACCATTCTTTCTGCATTATTGATATTGTTGGTGGTTTCTGTCTGTTCCGCATTGGAGTAGTATAAGGCATCGCCGTTATCAGGGTCCACACCGGCATATTTAGGTCCGTAGAAAACACCAATGGACTCACCTATAAAGATACTGTTAAGCGATCTTGAAGAAGTAGGCGGAATGGATTCTTGGCCAGGAGCAAGTTCTCTAACTCTATTGATATTTCTTGCGAAGTTAAAAGATGCTTTCCAGTTAAAATTTTGCTTGGAAATAACAGAACCGTTCAAGATAAACTCAAAACCGTAATTCTGCATTCTTCCAATATTCTGTCTTTGCACATTGAAACCTGTGGTAGCTGGTACTGGTACATTAAGAAGTAGATCTCTGGTGTTTTTGTCATAATAATCAATTTCACCTGTTATCCTATCTCTGAGTATACCGAATTCAATACCGATGTTAAATTGTAAAGTGTTTTCCCAGTTTAGATTTGGATTTGGAATTTGGGTTGGTCTTAACCCTGGAATCAAACCGTAAGAAGTTGGTCCGTAAAGTCCCAAATGGTCAAAATTTCCAATTTCTGCATTTCCTGTAATACCATAAGAGGCTCTTAATTTCAACAAACTTAAAGTTTCATTGCCCTTAAGAAATCCTTCTTCTGATAAAACCCATCCTGCAGAAGCTGCGGGGAAGAAGCCCCATTTGTTATTATCTCCAAATCTTGAAGAAGCATCCGCCCTGGCACTGAAAGTACCGAGGAACTTGTTGTTGAATCTGTAGTTGACCCTTGCAAAATAAGAAAGGAATGTAAAATTGGTAAGAGTGGAAGTACCACCTGTAATTTCAGCTGCGGAAGCCAATGTTCTCAATTCATCCAATGGAAACTCTTGACCTTCTACAGAAGTAAAATTATCTTCAGATTTCTGGAATTGCATACCTGCTACTGCATCGATATTGTGTTTGGTTCCGATTGCCTTGGTGTAGGTAAAGAAATTATTGGTATTATAATTAAATATTCTCAGCCAACTTGATCTTGCAAAACCGTTTGTTGAAAGACCGCTGTTTGTTCTTGAACCGAAAAACTGCTCTTGATTTTGGTTCATGACATCAACACCAAATTCACTTTTAAACTTAAGGTCTTTTGTTATCTTGATTTCACCATAAATATTGGAAATATTTCTGAATGAGGTATTCAACCACTGAGCATTTTCAGAATCGATCAGGTTGTTGTAATACGTAGTAGTTGGTCGGTCATATAACATACCATTCAAATCCCTGATCGGGGTAATAGGTGCTAAAGCCACTAGTTGTATGGGATTATTGAATTGGTTATCATCAGAAAGTCTATTGTTTCTTACTCTGCTGAAACCCAAGTTCACACCGAAATTAAAGATATCACTGACTTTATGATCTAAATTCAACCTGGTTGAAATTCTTTCAAAATCATTTCTGATAATAATTCCATCCTGCTTATCATAGGCAGTACTGAAATAAAATTTCGTTTTGTCATCACCTCCCGCTGCCGAAAAATTGACATTGGTGACACCTGCATCCGGATTGAATGCCTGTTCCTGCCAATCGGTTTCGGTTTCATTGGTTCTCCAATCAGACCAACCTGAGTATCTGTCCAGTCTGCTTTCTACAAATTGCAAATCAGATCCCGGAAAATCCGCCGGATTATTGATGGGGTCAAATCCATTTCTAAGATCATTATTGTATCCGGCTTCTCTCATCAGTTCAACAAATTCTGAAGAATTCAAAAATTCCCGCTTTCTAGTTGGAGAAGAAACACCTCTTTGTACACCTACATTGAATTTGGTTTTGCCTTTAGCACCTGATTTGGTGGTGATCAAAACCACACCGTTTGATGCACGGGCACCGTAAATAGCTGATGCAGAAGCATCCTTTAATACTTCAAAAGATTCAATATCATTGAAATTAATATCTGCCAAGGGATTGAAATCACCTATGGCACCACTTGAGGTGATAGGCAATCCATCTATGATATACAAAGGTTCGTTGCCACCTGAGATAGAAGTGGTACCTCTAACTCTGATTTTTACACCTTCACCCAATTTGCCACTGTTTGACTCTACAAATACTCCAGCCATTCTTCCCTGAAGGGCCTCCTGAAAGTTGGGAACAGGGATATTGGAGATTTCTGCACCTTTGACAGTTGCAATATTTCCTGTAAGGTCACCTTTTGTAATGGTACCAAAACCTGTTACCACCACTTCTCCAAGCGTTTTGGCATCTATTTGCATAGAGATATCAATAATGCTACGATTTCCGACTATTGCTTCCTGTGTTTCAAAACCAACAAATGAGAAAACCAGAGTCTGATTGGGCTCAACCTGAATGCTGTAGCTTCCATTTAAATCTGTTACGGTACCAGAGGTCGTTCCTTTGATAACCACATTTACTCCTGGAAGAGGAAATCCGTCCTCCACGGAGATAACAGTTCCCGTAACTGTCCTTGTTTGGGCTATCGCTATATTTCCAATTAATAGGAAACATAGCAACGCGCTTAGTAAATTTTTTGTCATAAATGATAAAGGTTTAGTAAATAAATTGTTAAAGTAGTATAACAAATAAGTTTAGTAGCGTAAGTTTAAAAACATTTTTAATCAGAGTGAAATTTATATTGAAATTAATTTCTCGCAATTTTTAATAAAAAGATTAAAATTATTAAATAAATATAAATTATTTAATAATTTATTGTATTAATAAAAAGAAGCTAAATCGAGATTTTTCCTCAAAGAAAGGTTAATAAAAGTTTTAATTAAATATATTTATATCCAATAGGATTCGTTTATTTATAATAAAATTATATTTTTATTAACAAATTATCAATAGAAAAGCCAGTTTTTGATAACTGGCTATAAATTGAATTTTTTAAAGTTTATTTTTAAACAGAAAAACTTTCACCGCAACCGCAGGTTCTTGAAGCATTGGGATTGACAAATTGAAAACCCTTCCCGTTCAATCCATCAGAAAATTCCAATGTAGTACCGGCCAAATACAACAGACTTTTTCTGTCTACAATAATTTTAACTCCTTTGTCTTCAAAGACGTGATCGGTTTCAATCAAATTTCCGTCAAATCCCAGGTCATACATCAAACCCGAACATCCACCCCCTTTAACAGAAACTCTAATGTTCTCATTTTCTGTCCTTCCTTCTTCTTTTTTCAATTCAAGGATTCTTTCTTTTGCCTTTTCCGAAACGATTATCATATCTTTAATTAATTAAGTCGTAATTATAAGCATCATTTTAACATGCTTCATTTTGAAATGATTCAATAACAAAGATAAAAAAATATCAAGATGAGAAAAATCGAACATTTGGGAATAGCAGTCCGGGATCTACAAAAATCCAATGATCTGTTCAAAAGATTGTTGGGTTCAGCACATTACAAAACCGAAAGTGTTGCAGGAGAGGGTGTAAATACCTCTTTTTTCCAAGTAGGGGATACCAAAATCGAACTTTTGGAAGCGACGAGATCCGATAGCCCTATTGCCAAATTTATTGAAAAAAAGTCTGAAGGAATCCATCACATTGCTCTTGATGTGGAAGATATCTTTAAGGAAATGGAAAGGCTGAAAGCAGAAGGATTTGAGATTTTGAATGATATCCCTAAAGAAGGGGCAGATAATAAATTGGTGGTTTTTTTGCATCCCAAGTCAACCAATGGGGTTTTGGTGGAATTGTGTCAGGAAACGAACAAATAGGTTGAAAATAATGCAATCCATTTTTCCCTGTAAACCTTAAGGGAATGACGTTATTGGGAATTCCCAGTATCTTTGCATTTCCAGATAAGAAATAAAAAGAAAAAATATGTCCGAAGAAAGAACTGAAATCTCTGAAATAGGGGAATTTGGTCTGATTGACCATCTGAATGAGAAAATCATTATCAAGCATACCTCCACCATAAAAGGAATAGGGGATGATGCAGCAGTCATTGAAGCCGGAGACCATGTCAAGGTGATAACAACCGATTTGTTGTTGGAAGGAATTCACTTTGATTTATCATATGCACCTTTGCCCCATATTGGATTTAAGGCCGTGGCAGTCAATATCTCGGATGTAGCTGCCATGAATGCCATTCCGAAACAGATAACAGTCAGTATTGCACTTTCTAATAGATTTTCGGTTGAAGCTGTTGATGCAATCTATGCAGGAATCAATGCGGCAGCAGAACATTACAACGTAGATGTAATAGGCGGGGATACCACTGCTACCCGTTCAGGGTTGGTTATTTCTGTGACGGCTATCGGTGAAAGCAAAAAACAATTGTTAAGTTTTCGATCCGGTGCTAAAATCAATGATATCATCTGTGTTACCGGAGATCTTGGGGGTGCATTGGTTGGATTACAGATTTTGGAAAGGGAGAAGCAAGTTTACTTAGCCAATCCGGATATGAAGCCGGAATTGGAACCATACAGCTATGTGACAGGAAGACAGTTAAAGCCTGAGGCGAGAATGGATATTATCCATGAATTAAGGGAATTGGGAGTTGTGCCCAGCAGTATGATGGATATTTCCGATGGCTTGGCTTCCGAATTGTTCCATATCTGCAAAGCCTCAAATGTCGGGGTCACTATCTATGAAGATAAATTGCCGATTGACAAACAGACTTTTGATACCGCAGTGGAATTAAATTTAGACCCGATCACTTGTGTATTAAATGGGGGAGAGGATTACGAATTGTTGTTCACCATTGACCAAAAAGATTTTGAAAAACTGGAGAAACATCCTGATATCCATTTTATTGGTCATGTCACCAAGGAAGAAGAAGGAAAGTATTTGGTTACTAAAAGCGGAACTGCTGTACAGTTAAAGGCGCAGGGTTGGAAGCATTTTTAAAATAAATTTCTTTACTCCCCCCACATTTCAAATGAAATGTGGGGGGAGTAAAGAAATTTAAGTGGTTTGATTACAATAATTTTTTAAATTTATCATGATTCTGCTTTTTATAATCATGTCGAGACTTATCAAATCATCTTATTTTTATCCTTTGGAGGTTATTATTGATGATAGGGAACCCATTTCTGTTGAGAAGGAATTGCTGGCAAAGGGGAATTTGTTGGTGCAGAGAAAAAGGCTGGATGTTGGGGATTATATCTTTGATAACGATTTATTGGTTGAGAGAAAAACTGTGTTTGACTTCTGTGCATCCATCAAAGATGGTCGGCTTTTTAAGCAAGTAAGCAAACTCTCAAAAGGTAAAATTCCGGGGATATTGATTTTGGAGGGGAAACAAAAAGACTTTAAAGAGACTGATTTTTCAGTTTCAGTCATTCAAGGTATTATGGTATCCATAAGCCTTGGTTTTAAGATACCAATTCTCAGGTCAAAAGATATAGAGGAAACAGTTGCGATTATGTTGCAGGGCTATAAGCAACTGACTAAGGATATGCTTCATGATGAAAGAATTTATGCCCGAAAGGGTATTTTCAAAAAGAGAAAAGACCAATCTTTCAAACAGAAAATCCATATTTTGGAGGGCTTTCCCGGAATTGGGGTGGATCGGGCGGAACGATTATTGGATCATTTTGGAAGTCTTAAGGCAGTTTTTGATGCGGATTTTGAAAGTCTTTTGAATGTTCCCGGATTTGGAAGAATTTCTGCAACTAGGTTCAAAGATCTTTTGGATCAATGATAAATCTCTTATTCATCTTTAGGTGGTTTCCTATGCCAATATGAAGCCAAAATAGAACCTGTGATGTTCATCATAGGACCAAAAACAGCGGCGGCCAAGCCAACCGTGGCAATTTTTCCCATTTCTTTTGCCAATCCTGAAGCCAATCCGGCATTTTGCATCCCTACCTCAAGGGCGATTGTTCTACAATCACTCTCATTCATCTTGAAGAGTTTGCCCATCCAATAACCCAAAGCGTAACCACTTAAGTTGTGGAAAATCACCAAGAGAATCAATAATGGTCCAATGGTCAGGAGGTTATCCCTGCCAGCAGCGGTGATGATAACAATAATAACTGCGATACCGATCATTGAAACCAATGGCATGGCTGCATCTAGCCATTTCATTTTACCCCCAAGGTATTTGTTGAAGAGTAAACCAGCCCCAATAGGTATGATGACTATTTTGATAATGTCCATTACCATTCCCCAAACATTCACTTCGACAAATTCCCCTGCCAACCAGCCCATAAGCACGGGTGTTATAAAAGGCGCTAGCATCGTTGTAATTGCAGTAATTGTGATAGAAAGAGCCAAATTGGCTTTTGCCAAAAAACTCATCACATTGGATGCCATTCCGCTGGGAGAACAACCTATCAATATCAGTCCAGCGGCTATTTCAGGAGGAAAACCACTGCTTTTGGCCAATGTGTATCCAATAAACGGCATAATGGAAAATTGACATAACACTCCGATCAATACACCTTTGGGCATTTTCACTACTCCATGAAAATCCTTGAGGCTCATGGAAGTACCCATACCAAACATGATTATCTGAAGCAAAGGAACAATCAATCCGCTCAATTTGTAATCTCCTATTTCCTGAAATGCAGCAGGATAAAACATAGCAGCTGTCACTGAGGCAAAAATCATAATGGTGTAGGTAAAGCCTTTGAGTTTTTCAAAACCTCTAAACCCAATACCTATCAAAACAAAAAATAAAATCAAAAGTGGGCCAACTAAACTTAAATTATCAGTCAAATACAGGATTCCGGCCAGTAACAATACAGGTAGCGAGAACCATAAAAGGGATTTAAATACTTGTGGTTTCAATGGGCTTTATATTTCGGTGTGAAGTAATTCCTCTATCAATTCTGCAATCTTAAATTTTCCAGAAGGCTATCGGGCCTAAAATCTACAATCAATTTATGCAGCTCCAACACTACAATTAACGAAATCATCACTGTGGTAACCTATAGGCCTGCCTGGCAAGCAGTTTCCAATTGGATTTGTCTTTTTCCCAAATCATCATGTTTCCAATCCGGATATTAACTTTTTCCTTGGCATTGTTTTCCGCCGTTGCCACATAAATATGTGTTACTACAGCAACATTTCCTGAAATGGTGATTTTCTGATTTTCGACCTCAACAGTCAAATAATCCAGAGGATTTCGGCTTATGATTTCAGCAATAAAAGCTTCTTTATCCTGAATGTTACCATTGGAATGACCGAAAACCAAATTATCTGACAAAAGTGTGGAGAACTTAGATTCATCAGCCTCCACTACCGCTTTTGTGAATTCCTGAACAGCCTTAGCGACTTTTTCTGATTCATCCAAGGCAGCATAGAATCCCAAAAGATTGAACAACCATATCAATACGAGTATTTTCATTTCTTAGAAAGTAAGGGAAGAGCTGTGAGAATAATCCTACAGCTCTCCTTTGTTGTATTTACAAATTAACTCCAAGTCCTATCATGGGATCTTTTTTCATCCCATTCAGTTGTTGGTGCAAAGTAAGAAGAATCAGATTTATGAAGGTGTTCCTTAACTACTTCATCATTCAGTTCAATTCCCAAACCTGGGGCAGTCAGAGGAACAGGCGCATATCCCTTAACGATCATTTTATCTCCACCTGTCATTTTTACCATATCCTCCCACCAAGGCAGGTCAACGGAATGGTGCTCCAAAGAAAGGAAATTCTGGGTCGCTGCCGCACAATGAACATTGGCCATAAACGAAACAGGAGTCCCTGCCTGATGCATGGCCATTGCAATACCAAACTCTTCTGCATAGTCGCCGATTCTTTTTGTTTCTAATAAACCACCGGAAGATGCCAAATCTGGATGAACTATATCAACTGCGTGGTTATGTATCAGATCTTTGAAATTTTCCAATAGAAAAATATCCTCTCCTGTTGTGGTAGGGGTTTCCAAAGCATCTGTGATGGTTTTGTGTTGTTCTGTCCATTGCCAAGGCACCATATCCTCCAACCAAGCCAAGGTGTATTTTTCAAGTTTTCTGCCCAATTTGATACAGTTGTTGAGATCGATGTGGCCATAATGGTCCGTAGATATTGGAATTTCATAGCCAACCATTTCTCTGACATCATGTACTATTTTAGCAAGTTCGTCCAATCCTTTTTCGGTTATTTGAACACCCGTAAATGCATGTTTGGTATTGGCGTATGACATGTAACCACCTTGCCATTGACTTGAACCTTGTTTCAGGATATCTGTATTATTTAAGGTTCCGGGAATATTTCTGACTTGATTAATGGAAACGTCCATTTTGAGCCACGAATATCCTTGGGTTTCTGTTCGGTATTTGATTTTTTCCTTTTGTTCTTCTGGGGTGTTTCCTGTTGGCGTATCTGCATACAAACGGACATTGTCTCTATACCTACCACCAAGTAATTGCCAAGCCGGAACATTATAGGCTTTTCCACAAAGATCCCAAAGGGCCATTTCAACTGCGCAAACACCTCCGGCCTGACGTGCCTGACCACCAAACTGCTTGATGATTTTGAAGATCTTTTCTACGTTACAAGGATTTTCACCCAATATTCTGCTTTTCAACATCAAAGCGTAGCGGGGGTCAGCACCATCCCTAACTTCACCTAGCCCATAAATGCCTTGGTTGGTATCAATTCTGATGATTGCGGTCCTTCCCAATACCGTGGTTACGCAATATCTCAGGTCAGTGATTTTCAAATCAGATGGGGCTGAGGCTCTTCTTACATTTTTGGTGGTTTCTGCCATGGTATCTTCCATTGAAAGTCCCATCAAGGCAGTTAATGACATACCGCCGAGCGCAGTTTTTTTAAGAAAATCCCTTCTATTTGCCTTGGTATTTACATTGTTCATTTCGGCAAATCTTTCAGCCGCATATTGCTTTTCAGTTGCTTTGGTTTTTTTGATAATATCTTGAAGTGTGTTTTTCATTGGGTTCTAGGTTTATTGTTCATATTGAGGTTAAAGCTTGATTTGTTATAATGAAAGGAATCACCAGTTTCTGTCTTTAAGAAAATTATTCAGTTCTTCACGGCTCATGGGTAGATCGGTTTTTTTGTTTACCCAATCCAAAAAATCCTTGACAATTGTCTCGCTCCATTTGGAATCTATTTCACCGGCTGAATATTTCCCTTCTTTTAGTTTTTCGATTCCGAATTGGTCACGAAGCATAATGAATTCTCCGTTGATGACTAAATCCGCCAAAATGTGGGCAGGAATAAAAATGACTCCGTATTTATTTGCCAAAACAGCATCTCCAGGAAGGACTGTAGCCCGACCAATGCGAATGGGATAATTGATCGTTGTCAACATCATTTGTTGGATGTAGGAAGGGTCGTGGCCCTTTATCCAGCCGTTAAAGCCCTGAATCGCACTTAGACCTGCCATGTCCCTAACGGAACCATAAAAAACAACGCCTCTTTTTGATTTTGAATAGATGGCATTGCCGAGATTATCTCCAATCAAGGTGCCGTCGACAATTTTTCCAAAACCATCAGCTACATAGATATCGCCTTCTACAAGTTTATCTATTGGCCAGGAATTGGTTCCCCCTGACTGTACGCGGCCCTCATTTTTCCCTATTTCTTTAACCAAATCGTTCATATCCTGCCTGAGTGGCATGTATTGGGCAGTGAGGGCCCGGCCGGTCATGACCCGGTCGTCTTGGATGGTTATCCAGTCATTTTCAAACTGATTGTGATAGCCCTTGTTTCTCAAAAAACCCCAAGCCTCCTCCATGGAAAGCTTTTCCAATCTTTTGAGTAAATCATCAGATACTTTGGGTCTTCCATCTGCAAACCTTTCCCCTGTCCATTGGGAAGTCAGCCTTTTTATCTGATCAGGAGTAGGGGAGATCTGTTGTGCAGAAGATGTAAATACCATGCATGACAGAATTGCAATGCTCAGTAAAATAGTTTTTTTCATAATATCGGGTCTTTAGGTTATTGTTGTTGAAAATAAATAAATCAAATAAAATCCTGAATTCTCAGTTATTTTATAGGGTAGGGGGAATATTTGTTTAAGCTTGGATTTTAGTTGGTTCAAGATTTATACTCCCATTTTTGAGGAATTGGATTTAGGCCCTTTTCTCTATTCAAAGAAGGGAATATCTTTGGCAGCATATTTTTTCATTCCTTCCTCATTGATTTCCACCCCAATCCCTGGTTTTTCGGATAAGGTAATAAAACTGTTTTCTGTTCTTGGGCCATCGTAAGTGACAATATCTTTCCACAATTGATCCTTGTCCATATAAATTTGCCATTCCATGACCATGAAGTTTGGTACTGAGGCACAGACGTGACAACTGGCCATTGCTCCCAAGAAAGAAGCCACCATATGCGGTGCAAATGGTACATAGTAGAGGTTGGCAAGATTGGCGATACGTTGGGCTTCACCTAAGCCACCTGCTTTTTGGATGTCAGGCATAATGATATCTACGGCGGATTCGGACAATAACCTTGTAAAACCATATGCCAAGTAAATATTTTCACCTGTACAAATCGGAGTCGTTGTTTGTGAAGTGATAGATTTGTAGACCTCGGGATTATCAGCTGGTATTGGTTCTTCCAGCCACATCAGGTTCAGGTCTTCATACATTTTGGCCATTTTCAATCCGGTGACTGCATCATACCTACCGTGCATGTCCACGCAGATGTCAATTTTGGGACCTACAGCTTCTCTGACAGCAGCAATGGCATTGTACATCCTATCAATTTCGGCTGGACTTGCTGTCCAATTGAACCGGTCGTATTTGTTTGGATCCCTGCCATCATCCACATCAAATTTAACCGCATTATATCCTCTGTTTACTGCATCTGTGGCTGCATTTGCATAATCCTGTGGTGTTGGATTCGTGGAGGTGTATAAAGCAGTATCACAATATACCCTGATTTTATCCCTGTATTTTCCACCAAGCAATTGATATACAGGAACTCCAAAGACTTTACCTGTAATATCCCAAAGAGCAGTTTCAATCGCAGTAAGTACGGCCACAAATACACCGGATTGAGCTCCACCAAAAAATGCACCTTTCCTGATCTGTTCAGCGATACGGTTAGGGTTTAATGGACTTTGGCCTTTTATCTGATTGCCCATTCTTTTGACAAGATGATAAGTACCATGGATGGCATCTACCGCTTCCCCGCAGCCCCAAACATCCTGATTGGTATATATTTTAACATAGAGAGCTCCTCTCACATAACCGCATTTAATATCGGTTATTTTTAAGTCAGATGGGTTGGAAAACGAAGATTGTCTATTGACTGCCGCACTTAATCCTTGTCCAAAAGTGCTTAATAAAGCTCCACCTGTCAGGCCTGCCACCAATCCTTTTTGAATAAACGATCTTCTGCTGTCTTTTTTAGTAGTCATGATTTAATTCTTTAGGTTTAATTTAATTAGGTTGAAAGAAGGGTGCGTCTTTTACGGCATATTTTCTTATTGCCTCTTCGTTTGGGGTTACTCCTACACCGGGAACTTCTGTCAGGTAAATGTATCCGTTTTTGATAAGAGGTGATTCCTCAATCAATTCATCCCATTGCTTCCATTTAGAGAACCAATGCCATTCTAAACAAAGAAAATTGGAAATGGAAGCGCAACAGTGACAAGCGGCCATTGCACCAAATGGTGAGGCTACCATATGCGGTGCAACGGGTACATAGTAAAGATTGGCTAGATTGGCGATTCTTTGTCCTTCTCCTAAGCCACCACATTTATGAAGGTCCGGCATCACAATGTCAGCAGCTTTCTTTTCAAGAATTTTTCTAAAATCATGCGCTAGATATTGGTTTTCGCCTGTGCAGATTGGGGTAGTGGTCTGACTGGTTATTTCCCTTAAACTATCCAGGTTTTCAGCAGGGACGGGTTCTTCGAGAAACATTAACTTGAATTGCTCCATTTCTTTGGCAATCTGAATTCCTGATGGTAGGTCATATCTGCCGTGGGCATCCAAGCATAAATCCATATTCATCCCAATGGCTTCCCTAACAGCGGTAATCTGTTTGACCATCCTGTCGATTTCACCATTGGAGGCTGTCCTGTTGAATTCATCCTGCTTAGCAGGATCCCCGGCCCAGTCTATGTCAAATTTAATAGCTGTAAAGCCTGCATTTTTAACATCCATCGCCCCAGCAGCCATATCTTCAGGACTTTCTGAACTACTGGCACTATCGCAATAAAGTCTGATTTTATCTCTGAATTTACCGCCCATTAAGCGATAGACCGGCTGGTTCATTGCTTTACCGGCCAAATCCCAAAGAGCAATTTCAATTCCTGTGAGCACAGCTACATACATCCCTCCCTGGGCACCCCCAAAATGACCTCTACGGAGTATCTGTTCTACTATTTTATTGATCTCAAGAGGATTTTGACCGATTAAAAATTGGGTCATATTATCCCAGCCAACTGTTCCGGTAGCAACTCCATAAGTTCCCCTTACTGCATCCATAGCCTCTCCATATCCGGTGATTCCTTGATTAGTGGTTAATTTCACAAACATATGGGTTCCATGACCAATCATGTAGGCTGTAGAGATACCTGTTATTTTTAAATCTGAAGGGTTGGAATATTTTGGTCCATTTTCCACAGCTTTGATCAAACCCGAGCCAAAGCTTGGAATTGCCAGCGATGAGGCAAATCCTGCCATCAGGCTTTTTTGAAGAAATGAGCGCCTTTTGTTGTCTGTTGTCATAGGAGGAATTTTGTAATTTGAGATTTACCAAGTTCTGTTTTTCAAAATTTCCTGAATCTGTTCTCTTGGGATCGGAAGTTCATCAATGTGTTCATTGAGCCAGGCTGAAAAATCCCTTTCAATATCATCTGACCATCTGGTATCTATCTGTCCCGCTGTATAAACTCCCGCTCGCAATCTCTCATGACCAAACATATCCCTTAATCTGACAACTTCAGAAGTGACAACCACCTTTTCGACTAGGTGTGCGGGAATAAATGAAACTCCGCCGTCTCTTCCCAATACCACATCACCTGCCATCACAGTAGCCTGTCTTATTTTTGTAGGTTTATTGATTCCGATCAACATGGTATTAAGATTCCCCTGTTGGTTGTGGTGAGAGGGATGATAGCTTGTGTAGAAGGAGGTAAAACCTTCAATTTCCTGCAAACCAGTTATATCTCTTATCGCACCGTCATAAACAATTCCATTGCCGGACTTTGCGTAAATAGCATTCCCAACATTATCTCCTATGGTCGGGCCATCCACATGAATCCCAAATTGATCCACAACATACACATCGCCTTGAACCAATAAATCCACCGGCCAGGAGTTTTGTCCACGTTTCCCTTCTTTTTTTCCTCTTGCGTCAATTGCATCATGGATATCAGGACGTCCGGGCATAAAGGTTGCCGTCACAGCCCTACCTATTAAGATACTGTCGGGATTGATAATCTGCCAGCCATCTGCATATTGGTATCGGTATCCCGCATTTTTCATTACAGCCCAGGCTTCATCATGAGTGACTAGCCTCATTCTCTTCAAAAGATTATCGGAAACTTTTGGTCTCCCATCTTCAAATCTTTCCCCTTTCCATTCTTGGGTAAGAAATAACATTTCCTCTTTGGAAATTTGCTGGGCCTCAATTGCAGAGTGGGTCAAAAAAATTGAAAGGAGTATAAGGATGTATTTTTTTATCATGGTTTGGATTTATTAGATGTTTGAAAACCTGAATGAGTGCAGCAGGTTTGGAAATGCTCCAAACCTGCTACATTCAATTATTTATCCCACCAGACTTTGGTTTCCAGATTATCTGGTCCCTGTACTTGGATTGCAGCTTGGACATTTTCAGAATTCACGGATATCTCAGAATTTGGATAGGTTAGCCTATTGATGAAAAGCACCTCTCTGCCAGGAAAAGGGTTTGGATCCAGAACAGGGAATCCGCTTCTCCTGAAATTTGCAAAGGCTTCTGGACCATTCAAAAATGATGCAATCCAGTATTGTTCGTTGATTTGCTGAATAGCGGTTGCTGGCACAAGTGGATTGGAATTTAAGTAAGCAGTTATTGCTGCAGGTTCAATGGCTGATGCAGGATCATAGTCTGCCATTTGCGTCATATGGGCTCTTACTCCGGCATTGAAGTAATCTTCAACCGTTCCACTGGTGATCCAACCCAGCTGGCGAGCTTCTGCTAAAAGCAGGAGGTTCTGCGCTGCTGTTACGATAAAATTTGGTGCAGTTAATTTTACTACCCTTCGTCTATCAGCTTGGCTAAAGTCATAAAAACTTGCCAGTCCCAAACTTTGGGCTACCTGCACAGCACCAGCATTGTCATTGCCCATGGGCATACCAATCTGTAAATTGGGGTCATAGGTTTGAATACCAGGTTGCTGTTGTGGACCTGATGTGGCACCGACATATCTAACAGCAATCGAAGCTAACCTTGGGTCATTGGTGTTTTTCAGAAAATTTACGAAGGGTTCGGTTAAATAGAAATTTGCAGCTTCTGTTGAATTTAGCGTATTCCCTATTGGATTGACATAGTTTGCATCGTGTCTTATGGCAGCATTATCCAAACCATTGGTAATTACTCCACCTGCAAAAGCTTTTGCAACTGCTTGCTGCGCAGCTGTAGGGTTGGCTTTGCTGATTCTCATCCCTGCCCGAAGCAAGAGGGAGTAACCCAGTTTCCTCCATTTTTCAATATCTCCCCTGTAAAGCACATCAGCGGTTTCGATCCTTCCTGTAGTAGAAAGAGCAGCAGATGCTTCATCCAGTTCTTTTATAATTTCACCATAAATAAATTCCTGCTGGTCATACGTAGGGAAGAACACCTGATCACTGAAGCCAGCGCCTGCTTGTGTGAATGGAATGGAACCATAAGTATCTGTCAAAACCATAAATCCATAGGCCTGAATTATCCTTGTCATGTTTACAAGATTAGCCCTACTTGGATCATCTTCAATCCTTGTCAAAACATCCTTGGTATTTTTTATGACATTTCTATAGTACTGTTGCCAGTTACTCTGAGTAGAACCCCGGTTATCCTGATTGAAATTGGCTCCTGTAAGTACTCCCGAATTTGGAGAAATAATTTGCTGTACAGCTCCGATTTCATATACCAAAATCCCAAAGGAAGAGGGTGCAGATGAAATAATGGCATTATTAAGCTGAAACATTGGATCTATCGTCGTAGCTGCAACTGTATTGGTGTTGAGCTCATCAAAATTCTGATCACATGAAGTGCTATAACTTATCAATAGCACCAGGATTAAGTAATTGATTATCTTTTTCATGATTGCGCTATTTAAAATTTAACATTTAGGTTGAAACCGAGTCCTCTAGTAGTAGGAAGTCCAGTTGACTCCATTCCTACAAGGTTATCGGAGGAAAATCCAAAGGACTCAGGGTCTATATTATCTACCCATTTTTTGAGTATGAACACATTGTTCGCAACCAAGCTTAGTCTTACTGACCTTACAGGAGACTTTTCAGGAAGGAATTTGGTGAAATCGTATCCCATTGTGATTTGTCTTAGTTTCCAAAATCCGGAATTATAAATAACCGGCTCTACCAATGCCTGGGATCTTACGATTTCCCAATAAGATTGAACTGGAGCTACAGCTGTATTCGGTTCTCCTGCTTGATTGACTCCATCACCGACGACACCACCTTCACGTCCTTCCAAAGTCATTTTGTGAAGTCCATGTCTTACGGCATTGAAATTTGTTCCGGAAAGCATTTTTCCGCCAAGCCTAAAATCGATGAGGAATGAAAGTGACACACCCTTATAATTGAAGGAATTGGTGAACCCTCCAACCCATCGGGGTAATGCACTGCCAAAATTAATCAGGTTCGGAGTTCTTAAAGGGAGTCCATTTGCTCCGAACACCCTACGACCCTGATTATCTCTTAAATAACCAAATCCAGCAATTTGTCCCATCTCTTGCCCTACGATCTGCCTTAATTCACCATTGAATACATGTGTACCCACTGTAATCCTTTCTCCTGGTGTATTTGTAAGCAGACTGATTACTTCAGTGATGTTATAGGCTCCGTTGAAAGAGGATTCCCAAGTGAAATTGTCAGTTTCCACAGGTACAACAGAAAGTAACATTTCAAGTCCTTTGTTGCTGCTTCTTCCACTGTTGATTGAGGTGTTTATAAATCCGGAACCATCAGAAATCTGCGCGCTGACAATCTGGTCATTGGTTATTTTATTATATGCTGCCAAATCCAGATTGACCCTTCCTTGAAACATCCTCATTTCAAGGCCGATTTCAGTTTCCGAAACTCGCATAGGTTTCAGATTAGGGTTAGGTAAGGTTGAACCTGTAGGTCCTCCTACTGGCTGTCCTCCGAACAGGTTGGCGTTGATGCCATAAAAAAGAACATTGGAATATGGACCCACATCGGAATCACTGCCCACCTCGGCATAGGCTAGTCGGAATTTGCCGAAATTTAACCAACTTGTGGCCCCTAAATTTTCGGTGAATACCCAGCTTGTAGAAATTGAAGGATAAAGAATACTTCTGTTTTCAGGAGAAAGGGTTGAAAACCAGTCGTTCCTTATTGTACCGTTTATAAAGAGGTATTTTTTATAGGAAAATTCAGCAAATGCGAAAAGAGAATTTACAGCTCTTTCATACCTGTCAAAAATAGGATCTTTTGCACGACCGTTTTGAACAGTATAAAGATCCCTTATCACAAAGTCCCTAACCTGTGTACTGTTCAGGTCTGAACCCCTTTTCATATGGTTACCTCCTAAATTTGCACTGACTCCATAATCGCCAAACTCCTTCGTAGCAGAAAGAATGAAATCAGCATTTACTTCTCTAAACCTTCTTGCTTCCTGGGTGTAAAGGCCATTCACAAATCCTGCAGGAGCCGCTGCAAGCGAAGCCTGACCCGTTGGGAAGTTGTTGTATTCCTGGTCCCTGGACCAATAATCTTGTCCAACCCTTCCCTGCAAATATAGCCAAGGTGTAAAGTTGTATTTTACAGCAACATTGCCGAATATCCTATCTCTTTTGATACGGTTAAATTGCTCTGAAAGCGTAAAATAAGGATTTGTCCTGTTTCGGAATCTCGAATAAACAGCCTCATTTCCCTGGGCATCAAATTTATTTTCGTCAAGAACATTTAATGGCATTGAGTTGGCCATATTATATAAGGCCACGGGAATGGTATTATCCTGGTTAGCTACGTTTGGCGGATTGTTATTTTCCTCTATAGAATAATTGATATTACCCCTAAAACTCAATTTTGGACTAAGTTCATATCCAAATCCAAAGTTGACCGTCTTTCTGTTGAATGTATTGTTTGGGACAATTCCCCTGCTGCTGAGATCAGAGAAAGAGAAACTTAAGCCGCCCTTTTCTGAACTTGAAGCCAATGTGATAGAATTGGTGACATTTTGTCCATTTCTAAAAAAATCTCTTACCCTATTCCTTACTGGTGCATAAGGGACTGTAACTCCATTGAAAAGTACTTGGGTCATTCCCGGAGCAAATTTCTCCCCGAAAGACCATTGTCCTGAAGTAGGATTAGGAGTAGTAGGTCTGACCCCTTGTTCGCCCTGACCATATTCATATTGGTAGTCTGTAAAGTCCAAAGGGGTTTCATTGGTATAGTTTAGATTGTAGGAAACGCCAATACCTTTTGTATCACCTTTTGATTTGGTATTGATCATAATTACCCCGTCTTTTGCTCTTGATCCGTAGAGGGCAGAAGCAGCAGCACCTTTAAGTACTGTCATACTTTCAATATCATCAGGGTTAATACTGCTCAATCCGTCTCCACCATCTGCGGTATTTCCTCCTCCTCTTACGCCAATCGAATTATCCGCACCTTGGTTTCCAGGATTTGTTCCAAAATTTGTATTGTCAATTGGAATACCGTTTACAACAATTAAAGGGTTATTTTGACCTGAGATAGAAGACTGACCCCGAATTCTTACTTTGGATGTGCCTCCAGGTCCTGTACCCAATGCAGAGATGGTTACACCTGCAATCTTCCCTTGAAGTGCATTCATAAAGTTTGGAGTCCTGTTGATTGTAACTTCGTCAGAAGCAACGTTTGTAGCAGAATAGCCTATACTTCTTGAAGTCTTTTGGATACCCAAAGCAGCAATAACTACTTCTTCAAGAGCCTGAGCCTCCTGAACCATTGTGATATCAATAACGGAGCGGTTACCAATTTCTACTCTTTGGGTGCTAAACCCTATATATGAAAAAACCAAAGTAGATCCTTCAGGAACGACAATTCTATATTTGCCATCAATATCAGAAACCGTTCCTGAGGTAGTGCCGTCGACAAAAATAGCAACACCCGGCAAGGTTTCCCCGGATTCGTTGGTAACTGTACCGGTAATCTCGATATCAGCGGCGTTGATCAGAACCTCTGTTGTTTCCAAATTTGGATTACTAGGCAATGATTTGACACTGATGATATTATTGATTTGTTTAAAATGAAGTTTTTTCTTTTTTGCGACTTCTAAGAGGACTTCTGCAACGGTTCCGCTCCTGGTATTGAGCTCAATATTAGATTTGTCCTTTAAATTCTTTTCCGTGTAGAAAAAGCTGTATTCTGTTTTGCTTTCAATGGCTGTTAGGATATTTTCCAGGTTACCTTCCTTGATGTCAAGATCAATGTAAACTTCATCAATACTTTTAACCTGGTCCGAAATGCTGTTTGCAAGAATGGTGTTGCATGTTATGGTCAATAGAAATGCACTTAAAATTGTGCGTTTTAAGACCATAATTATTGATTTTTGTAGTGTTTGTGACATATTCTGGGTTATCTTGTGTCTATTGATAAATTATGGTACGTTCCCAATATTATTCTTTCCGAATAAAAATTGGTGATGAGTTGCTAACATTTATGATGTATTCTCTGTATCTTTTTGATGTTTCATAGGCAAATAGTTTTATTTGAATTTTAAAATCACGTTTTCGTTTTCTATTATATAATCGAATTCCACTGAGTAACTCAGGGCCTTTAGTACGTTTGAGAGGTATTCATGAGGTTTGAAAGTGCCTGAACATTTATATTCAGGTAATTTATCTGTTCCAATGACTTGAAAATCTATTCCATACCATCTTTCCAAATCCTCAATGATTACATTAAAGGGGACTTTATCGAAATGTAGAATACCATCTTTCCATTTTAAAATTGCAGCTACATCTACAATTTCTTTTTTCAGGGTTTGATTGACTGTGGAATAGTGAGTGGCCTCTCCTGGTAATATTTCATGAAATGAATTGTCCAATTTATTTTCAACTTTTACCTTACCGGAAGCCAAAACAACCTGGATTTCAGGATTTCCAGAATAAGCCTTGATATTAAAACTGGTGCCAAGAGCAGTTGTGGAGATATTGTCTGTAATGACTGAGAATGGATGCCGTTCATCTTTTACAACTTCAAAAAATCCTTCTCCATCAAGGTAGACTGTTCTGTTCTGGAGAAAGTCATCACTGTAAGACAGTCTGCTATCTGAATTTAGGGCCACCATTGAACCATCAGGAAGTTTTATGGTTTTCTTGACTCCTTTTGGAGTACTCTTGATAATATTATTTACTTCTACAATAGACTCTTTTGCTTCAGCAACCTCTGAATTGGGATATAAATAAAGAATAAAACTCGCTGAAAAAATCAGCAAAATTGAGGCTGCCAATCCCAGCCATATTTTTGGCTTTAGAGAAAGAGAATTAGATGTATTTTGGGCTTTGCTAATTGATTCGGGTTTTGTTTCGGGAATTATATCATCATCCCCAAGCTCACTAACTACTGCTTTCCACTCTTGCTCAATTATTGTACTATATGTCTTTTCTCCTTCTGAAGAATTAAGCCAATTCAAAAAATCCCTTGCTTCTTCCTGTGAAACCTTTCCTTCAAAAAAATTATCAATATCTTTTTTATGGTATTTCATTTATTATCTCTTTCCTTCATATAGCGCTTTGGAAAGAAATTTACTTAGTCATTGATAAAAAAAATATCGAAATTTTTTAAAATACCATTTTATACTATTTCGAAAAATGCTTTGAAACCTACAAAAAAAGGGAAATCATTCCGAAAGCCAAAGATTTGGCCGGTATCATATATTTGGACAATAGTTTCTGTTTGACAGATTTAGTTGCCGTATAAATATGGCTTTCTACAGTTCTTTTTGAGATACCTAATTTTTCTGCAATTTCTCCTGAGGCAAGATTTTCATAATTCTTCATTTTAAAAATTTCCTTTTGGGTCTTTGGAAGTTTTTCTACTTCCTTGATGGAGATTTCTTCAAATTCCTTTAATTCTATTTGCTTTTCTGTTTCATTGGAGGTGGTTTCCATAGTCGAAATTTCATACACCTTATAGGCCATTCTTCTAGCTTCTTTTTTGGCCCTTTTAATAATGATTGATTTTAAAATGCTGAGCAAATAAGCATTAAAGGATAATTCGCAATTGAGATTATTTCTGTTTTTCCAGATAATCAAAAAAACTTCCTGTACGGTCTCCTCTGCATCTTCTGAGGATAAATTCATTTTTTTTGAAGTATAAAAAATTTTCTCCCGAAAAAATAAATACAATTCAGAAAAGGCTTTCTCATCTCCTCGTTTCAATCGAGAGACTAGATCCGGAATATTCATGGAATTGATATTACTGTTTTTCACAATAGAAATATTTCTATTAAAGTAAGCTAATATTAATGAATCTATCAATGATTAATTGACAATTTGACAATTATAAAAATTTTATTGGGTTAGATTAAATATTTTCAGGCAAAAATCGTGGATGAAAAAAAATCAAAACTTGATTTTAAAAAAGATAAGAGGACCAAATATTTTAGTCCTCTGGATATGGAATATAGACAAAACTGGTAAATTCCCCATCAACTACAAAGAGGCAGCAGAATTCATCAGGATCTTTGTAGGCTTTTTTAAAATCCTCAACTAGTTCCTCAGCAATGAGTTTTCTTTGTATAAATTCATCCAGATAAGTGATGTAATAATTCCAGTCCAGGTTTTTCTCGGTTTTTCCCAAAAGCAACCCTGCACTGAGGACTCGAATGATGAGTACGCC
>CAZLJT010000013.1:0-29794 GCA_964559905.1 uncultured Aquiflexum sp. | reverse complement strand
CAATTTGCCTAAGAATGCCTGTGTTACTTCAGCCATTTCGTCAAGCGTCCCACCGGTTTTGTTCTGAAGTCTCAGTTCGAATCCTGATGCATTTCCGAAACCAGGTACAGGTGGAGGAGAAAAAAACTGGATCTCGGCACCTTTGATATGGGAAATTCTTTCTTGGTAGTCCTGTATAAGTTGATTTACATTTTTATTTCTGTTCCCCCAATTCACCAAATTGATCATGCCCATACCATAGGAGGCGCCTGCCGTTTCTGTCATTAGGGAATAGCCTGCAAGGGTTGAAATGGTCTCCACTTCTTCCAAAGGCAAAAGACTGGACTGTACGGCATCCATTACTTCTCTTGTCCTTTCAACTGTTGCCCCCGGTGGTGTGGTAACGTTTACATAAATCATCCCCTGATCTTCATTCGGGATAAATCCGGCGGGCACCACTGAAATAGCCCCATAAGTCAGGACGAAAAATAAAATCAATGATCCAAAAGTGATCGCTCTTCTCCCTGCGATATTTTTAAGAATAAGGGCATATTTCGAAGAAAGGGCTTCATACCTATTGTTAAAATGAAAGAAGAATTTCTGCAAAAATCCTTTTGATGGATCATGTTCTACGTCAGCCGGTTTCAATAAAAGAGCGCATAAAGCCGGGGACAAGGTCAGGGCATTGATACCCGAAATCACAATTGCTATGGCCAAAGTCAAGGAGAATTGTCTATAAAAAATCCCTACAGGTCCCGATAGGAAACTTACAGGAACAAATACAGCTGACATCACCAAGGTTATGGCCACAATTGCCCCGCCAATTTCTTTCATTGCAGCCAGGGTTGCATCCATCGCATTCATTTTCAATGTATGCATTTTAACGTGTACAGCCTCAACCACCACAATGGCATTGTCCACCACAATTCCAATTGCCAGCACCAATGCAAACAATGTCAACAGGTTGATGGAGAAACCAAACAGCTGCATAAAAAAGAATGTGCCTATAAGGGAAACAGGTACTGCTATTGCAGGAATCAAAGTTGACCTAAAATCCTGAAGGAAAATAAAGACTACAAGAGATACCAATAAAAATGCCTCTATCAGGGTTTTTACCACCTCAAAAATAGAAGCATCCAAAAACCTGGACACATCATAGGAAACGTTATAGGTCATGCCAGGGGGAAATGAAGAACCTTCCAATTCAGCCATTTTATCCTTGATGTTCTGGATCACGTCTTTGGCATTTGAACCTGGCCTCTGCTTGATCATGATAGATGCTGAAGGCCTGCCATCTGTCATGGATACCATGCTGTATTCCTGGGCATCGAACTGTACATCTGCCACATCCTTTAATTTAAGCAAAGATCCGTCAGGAAGTGATTTAAGGGTTATATTTTCATAATCTTCAACTTGGTTAAATTTACCGGTATATTTCAATACATATTGCAAGGCCTGAGGGTCCCTGTCAGAAGCTATACCGGATTTACCGGGAGCTGCCTCCACATTCTGGGATCGGATTGCATCGGTCACATCTTGCGGGGAAAGGTTGTAGGAAACCAACCGATCTGGCTTCAACCAAATCCTCATGGCATAATCCTTAAAACCCATTATCTGAGCGAAGCCTACCCCATCAATCCGCTTTAGTTCAGGAAGTATATTGATATCAGCAAAATTGTAAACAAATTTCTCATCCTGAAGACTGTCCGTAGTAATCAGATTCAGGTAAAGTAACATACTGTTAACTTCTTTTTCTGTCTGAACACCCGCTCTGATAACTTCCTCAGGAAGTTCATCCAAAACTGTTGCCACCCTATTTTGCACGTTTACCGCAGCTTGATCAGGATCAGTACCTACCTTGAAAACAATATTTATAAGAGTAATCCCGTCGTTTGTATTTACCGAAGTCATATAAGTCATCCCCGGCACACCATTGATGGCTCTTTCCAGGGGAGTAGCTACCGCTTTGGCCAATACCTCTGCATTGGCCCCTGTATATTTGGCCGTAACAACCACGGATGGAGGAACTATCTCAGGAAATTGGGTAATGGGCAAAGTAAATAAGGACAACAAACCCAAAAGCGTAATAAAAACTGAAATAACAGTAGATAATATCGGTCGTTTAATAAATATTTCGAGCATATTGATCGTTTTTAGGAATGAAATATTTATAAGAAAGTAGATAAGGTATCGTAAGCTTCTTTATCGGAAACCATGGCAGGATTCACAAAAATACCATCCTTAACCTGCTGAATTCCTTCGTAAATAATCCTGTCACCTTCTTCAAAACCTTCCGCGATATAATATACCCCGTAACGTTGCAGGGGCTTGAAACTCCTTACTTTTACTTGATTGTCCTTGTCCAGAATGTACACATAACTGTAATCCTGAATTTCAAAAGTAGATTTCTGAGGAATTAAAAAGATATCTTCCATTTGGTTACTCAATTGAATTTTCCCACTTGCCCCATGCTTGATCAATTGATCGGGATTGGGAAATCTCACCCGAAAAGCAATGGAACCCGTTCCCCTTTCAAAATCAGCCTCCATAGTTTCCAGCTTACCGGTATATTCATAAACTTCCCCATCAGAAAGGATCAAGGTCACATCCTGGTTGGAAGTCAACGATTCTCCTTCCAATTTTGCCCTCATGTACCTTAGGTATTCGTTTTCAGTGACCTTGAAATAAGCAAAAACTTCTTTGACATCCGTAATATTGGTCAGTAAATCCCCTGGTGTTACCAAGGCTCCTGTCTTTTTTGGAAATCGGTCCACAATGCCGTCATATGGTGCTTTAATGGTAGTGTAGGAAAGACTCGTTTGTGCATTTTTTAGCATCGATTCAGCTTCTACTATTCCTGATTCAGCCACTGATTTTTTGGATTTTGCCAATTCAAGCTCTGAAGATGAGATGATATCTTTTTCAACAAGGATTTGTAACCGCTGCATTTCTACTGTTGCCGCTTGTGCTTCCGCCTTGGCCTGTGCTAATTTGGCATTGGCAGAGTTGACCATTTCATTAAATTCAAGCGAGGACAGTTGAAGTAAAGTTTGTCCTTTTTTTACAAACTGACCTTCATCCACATAGATACGATCAACATATCCTTCAACTTTTGCACGGATTTCCACAAACTGGACTGCCTGAATTTCGCAGACATAGGTTTTTGGGAACTCAATTGTTTTGGCCGTCAATTCCAAAACAGGAATGTTTTCCAAAACTAATTGGTCTTTTTCTTTTGAATTATTGTTGCTGCATGAATAAATATTCAAGCAGAAAACCAACAATACAAGTGGAAGGGATTTTTTCAATAAATTATCTATCAATCCCAAACGAGAATTGCCTAATACTTTAGATTTCATAATGAGTAAATAAAGGAATAACTATAATCTTTAGAAAGATTATTAAGGGTTTACAATCAACTTGAAATGAATGATGCTCAGCTAACCAGGAAAAAATGTCTACGGTGCGTTGTTACAAACATAATTTGTAATTGTCAGGTTATAACTCGAAAGTATTTGAAGAAATTTAAAGACTGATTTTAATTGAATTATTTCTTCTGAAATGAAGAAATTGAAAACTTTACCAAAAAATTTTTTAACTGGAGTTCTATCTAATTTTTTTATTGTGTTACTTCCGGGAGGTCTGGAGATTGATTCATGGAAATCAACAAAATCAACCTGAGCTTCTGATATATATTCCCCAAAAAACTCTTTGTCATTTTCATTTTCAAATCCATCAAAAACTGAAATCAAAACAAAAAACATAGCTAGCATGCAAGCAAAAAGCCTGAAACCATGACTTACGCTATTTTCAGTGTTTTTTTTCACGGTGCGAAAATAAAAAAAAATATTAATTCCCAATATTTTTTAAATAATCTTATAATCAATCGAATTGTTTGCCAGATTTGTAAAAATTAATGGGTATTAAATAAAAAAATACAATAGTAAAAATTTCAATTTTAATGATATTATAAATGTAAAATTGATTTTTTCAGAATTTAAAGATTAATTTTATGCTAATACCTAATTTTATTTTAAAATATCTGATTTGAATTCAAGATAAAGAGCTTAATTAAAATTAAAAGTTTTTGAAGCGAAGAAGGTGGACGCTAATTTTAACGAATGAAAAAAAATCTGAGAATTGTATTTATGGGAACTCCGGAATTTTCGGTTCCTTCTTTGGAAATATTGATTGAAAATGGATGGGGGGTAGTTGCAGTAATTACTGCGCCTGATAAACCAAAAGGACGTGGACAAAAACTCATTCCTTCACCGATCAAAGAAACAGCGCTGAAAAATGGCATTCCTATCCTTCAGCCAACAAATCTAAAATCACCCGAATTTATTGATGAACTCAAAAGTTATCAAGCTGATATTCAAATCGTGGTGGCATTTAGAATGCTCCCTGAGGTGGTATGGAATATGCCCCGATTGGGAACATTCAATCTTCATGCTTCGCTCCTCCCCGATTACCGAGGTGCGGCACCAATCAATTGGGCAGTCATCAACGGAGAGGTTGAAACAGGTGTCACTACCTTTTTTCTTAAACACGAAATTGATACAGGAAGTATTTTATTCCAGGAAAAAGAACCTATTTATCCCGAAGATAATGCTGGAACACTTTATCAAAGGTTGATGACTAAAGGAGCCTCTTTGGTTTTGAAAACATTGGAAGCTATAGCAAATCAAGAAATAAATCCAAAGCCTCAAGAGGAGCAAAAAATCACACACCATGCTCCTAAAATTTACAAAGAAACCTGTGAGATAGATTGGAATAAATCGGCTGAAGAAATACATAATCTTGTGAGAGGACTTTCTCCTTATCCAGCTGCATGGACTCATTTTCAGGGAAAAATGTGTAAAATATTTAAAACAGAAGTTTCAGATAAGGTTCATGCAAATCGAAGTCCCGGGGAATTTCTTTCAGATGGTAAAACTGATCTTGTTTTTCAAACAGGTAAGGGGAGTATTAAAATCCTGGAACTTCAAATAGAAGGGAAAAAAAGAATGGGTATCGAGGAATTTTTAAGGGGAAATAAAATATAACCTTTGGAATTTTCACTATTGCACTGAAGATCTGTTAATTGTTGATAAAATAAAGTAATTACTGTTTTTTTCGAAAAGATGGGGAAATCTGTAGTCATGTCAGCAGGAAGTTTATCAATATTTTTTTTTAATTTGTAACTTTAATAAAATCCTTAGCCCTATGAAAGCAGTCACAGTATACCTTTTACCAATATTCATATCTCTATCCGTTTCATTTAATTCTCATGCTCAATTTGCTGACAGACTCAAGAAAGCAGCAGAAAGAGGTGTAAGTAGAGCAATAGAAAAAAAGTTGGAAACCGAAATGGAAAAACTGGCCATGCGCCAATTGAATAAAGTTTTTAAGGATGTTTATGGAACTGAAGACCCCTCCAGTTTGCCTGGGGTGGATATGGATAAAATCATGAAGTCAATCGGAAGTGATGTTGAGGTAGATGAATCTTATGATTTCAGCGGGTTTGCCACATTGGAAATTACGGGTGTTGATGAAAAAGGTAAACCAATAGAGCCTGTTTTATTTAAGTCTTATTTTTCTGAGAATCCCAATATTACAGGAATGGAATTTTCGGAAAACAATAAAAAACAGGAAGATCTTTATGTTATGATTTTGGATTTTAACAGAAACCTATCAATATCCCTTTTTGAAAACGAAGGTCAAAAAATGAGGATGGCTTTTGAATATAACTATGCCCAAATGAGTGCTGCGGTGCCCACTGAAGATATGGAGGAGCCCATAAATGAAACAGATGTTTCTTTCAAAAAAACGGGCAACTCTAAAACTATCCTCGGCTTTGATTGTGACGAATATTTGATAGAAACTGAAGAAAACCAGACAAATTATTGGGTCACACAAAAACCTATAAATGGTCAGGCTTCATTTTGGGCAAAAAATAATCCTTTTCTAACTTCGAAGATGGAAGAAAATAATCCGGGATTGTTTGAAAATCTTCCCACTGGAAATATGTTGGAAGCCTATATAGTCAGTAAGAAAGATAAAAGTGTGATGGAAATGAAGGTGCTGGAAATTAATGAAAATGAAGCCAGAAGTTTTATAATGGCAGAATATCCTGGAATGGTGAATATTATAAAGTAATCTGTTTAAATAATTTTAGAAAACCTGATAAATTGATAATGATTTCAAATGATTATGTAAATCAATGTTTTTTTTGACAGTCAACATTTTTTGATTGATTATTGATTGATACCTTAGCAAATAAAAAACTTGAGAAAATTTTGAAAATTTCTATCATCGTTGCAAAGGCAAAAAACAATGTAATCGGAAAAGATAATCAGCTTATCTGGAAATTATCTTCCGATCTCCAAATATTTAAAAAATTGACAGTAGGTCATCACATTATCATGGGTCGAAAAACCTACGAGTCTGTAGGAAGACCACTTCCGAATAGAACATCGATAATAATTACAAAAAACCCCGAATTTAAAATCCCTGAAGGGCATATTGTAGTGAACTCATTTGAGGAGTCTATCCAAATCTGCATAAGTAAAAACCTAGAACAGGTTTTTATTATAGGGGGGGCTGAAATCTACAGACAAGCTTTAAACATATGCGATGAGCTTTTAGTGACTGAAGTGGATGCCGCGCCAGAGGGAGATGTTTTTTTTCCTGAAATCAATCCTGAGAACTGGAAGGAAATTTCAAGAGAACATTTTTATAGAGATGAAAAAAACCAATATGACTTCGATTTTGTGATTTACAAAAAAACGGATACTTGGATTTATCAATAATTAATATTTAAAAATCCAATAACTTATCTTTGGAGATAAGGTAAATTTCATGTTTTAGATGAATTAATCTCAAAGTGCGCACATGAAATCTGACTTAATAAAAACAAAATTTAGCAAAACCGTTAAATTCCTGAATGTTTTCTGAAATTCACCTATTCAATAATGACCCCTACCAAAGAAATAAAAGCTGAAATCTTAGCCATAGGAGATGAATTACTTTATGGTCAGATCATTGACACCAATAGTCATTGGATCAGTCAGGAACTTGATAAGATAGGAGTCAGGGTGGTCAGAAGAAGTACTGTTGGAGATTCGCGGGAATCCATGTTGGCAGCATTCGCTGAAGCTGAAACCAGAGCTGACATTATCCTGATGACAGGTGGACTCGGGCCAACCTCTGACGATCTTACCAAACCTTTACTGGCAGAATATTTCGACTGTGAAATAGCCCTAGTGCCTGAAGCACTAGAAGCTGTTAGATCATTTTTTGAGAAAAGGGGAAGGGAACTGACTCCGATGAATGTCCTTCAAGCCCATCTCCCTACCAAATGCCAATATATCCCAAATGAACTTGGAACAGCACCGGGAATGTGGTTTGAGGAAAATGGAAAGGTTTGGATGTCCATGCCTGGAGTTCCTCATGAAATGAAAAAACTGATGACAGCGCATGTCATTCCAAAAATCAAAGAAATCTTTCCTTTGCCCACCATTTACCATAAGGTAATCAAAACCGTGGGAATCGGTGAAAGCTGGCTTGCTGATCTGATCAAAGACTGGGAAAAAAATCTGCCCACCCATATTAAATTAGCCTATCTACCCTCTTTAGGGCATGTAAAACTGAGACTGACAGCTTTTGGGGAAAAAATAGAGGAACTTCAGAGTGAAGTTGAAATGAAGATAGAAGAAATCAAACCATTGATTGGCAAATACATCTATGGATACAACAATGAAACACTTCAAGAGGCTGTAGGAATTCTATTGAATAGAAGCAGTAAAAAAGTGGCTCTTGCAGAAAGCTGTTCCGGCGGATATATTTCCCATCTCATTACATCCATACCGGGTAGCAGTGAATACTTTCAAGGCAGCTTGATACCATATCATAATCATTTTAAGAACATTTTGTTGGATGTAGAAAATCATACTTTGAAAGAATTCGGTGCCGTAAGTGAAGAAACTGTTATTCAGATGTCTGAAAATATCCGAAAAAAATTCGAAGCGGATTTTGGTTTGGCTAGCAGCGGAATCGCAGGTCCTGCAGGGGGCTGGGCAGAAAAACCGGTAGGGACTGTTTGGATAGCTTGTGCTATGGAGGGCAAGACCATTACAAAAAAATTGCAGCTGACCCAGGACAGAATGCTCAATATTCAGTTGACAGGAGTAGCTGCGCTGAATTTATTACGCCTTAGCATATTGGGTAAAACAGAATAAAAATTCTTATTTCAATTTTGCATTCGTAAAAATAAAATTTAATTTTAAATCTTAGAAATAAACCCAATTAAATGAAAGTAATATGGCGACAGTAGAAATGCTAATGCCCAAAATGGGTGAGAGTATCATAGAAGGGACAATTCTTACTTGGCTCAAAAAAGAAGGCGATAATATTGATCAGGATGAGTCTGTACTAGAAGTTGCCACTGACAAAGTTGACACAGAAGTTCCTTCTACACATGGCGGTATTCTCAAAAAAATATTAGTAAAAGAAGGGGAAGTAGTCGCTGTGGGTGCGCCAATAGCCATTATTGAAGTTGAAGAGGAAACCGAAATCAACACAGTAGAGGAATCCCCTGAATATAAGGCTTCACCTAAAGAAGAATTGTTAGGTGTTGCACCAGCACAGACATCCGCAATAATTTCCAATGACACAAAGACTGAAGGTGAAATAAATGATGACAGGTTCTATTCCCCATTGGTACTGAGTATTGCTAAAGAGGAAAAAATAAATAAATCCGAGCTTTCTACTATTCCGGGAACAGGCAAAGATGGAAGGGTTTCCAAGCAGGATATGCTAGCTTACCTGAAAAATCGTAGTGAGAAAGACATTTTTGCTTCCAAAAATATTCCTGGAGCCCCATCGCCCAATGTAGAATTAAATATCTCAGGGCAGGATGAGATCATTGAAATGGATCGGATGCGCAAGATGATTGCTCAAAGAATGGTTGATTCCAAACGCATTTCTGCTCATGTTACGTCTTTTGTGGAAGCTGACATGACCAATATTGTGCTTTGGAGGAATAAGGTAAAAGATGTGTATAAGAAAAAAGAAGGGGAAGCATTGACTTTTACACCTTTCTTTATTCAGGCAGTTGCAAGAGCGATCAAGGATTTTCCGATGATTAATATTTCGGTGGACGGAGAAAAAATCATCAAAAGAAAAAATATTAATATTGGGGTTGCTGTAGCTTTGCCGACTGGAAATTTGATTGTTCCTGTTATAAAAAATGCGGATCAGTTAAATTTAACAGGTTTATCAAAAAAGATAAATGATCTGGCTAATAGGGCAAGAATCAATAAATTATCACCCGATGAACTTGTTGGAGGTACCTATACAGTTTCTAATGTAGGTTCATTTGGCAATGTAATGGGTACTCCAATTATCATGCAACCACAGGTAGCTATTCTGGCAGTAGGAGCTATTCAAAAAAAACCTGCAGTAATTGAAACACCAACCGGAGATGTAATAGCAATAAGACACAAAATGTTTCTATCTCATTCTTATGACCACAGAGTAGTTGACGGGGCATTGGGAGGGATGTTTGTCAGGAGAGTTGCAGATTACCTGGAAGCTTTTGATTTAAATACAGAAATATAAAAAAAGAGGTCAATTGACCTCTTTTTTAAAAGATTTCATTTCTGAACAATCCTTGATGATGATAGCAATATCCCTTATGTTGATTGGTTTGGTCAGGTAGGCATCCATTCCTGCATTTTTTGCTTTCTCTACATCCTCTTGAAATGCATTGGCTGACAAACCAACAATTTTAATCTTATCTCCTTTTTCCTTTCTAATCTGGGCAGCAGCATCCAAGCCATTCATAATAGGCATTTGAATATCCATCAAAATGAGATCAATTTCATTTTCGTTTGCTGAATTTATAGCCTCAATACCATTTTTTGCTATAGAGAAATTATAACCTAATTGTTCCATCAGCATGCCCATGAACCTCAAGTTGGTGGTATTATCTTCTGCAATTAAAATCCTCAAAGGGTATTTTAAAGCCATTTTTTTCCAATTGAAGAATTCTTTATCGTTGATATCGAAATCCTTATTTGTGATATTATCTTTTATATCCCAGATTTTTCCAATTACAGAAAATGAAAAAACTGAACCAGCACCAAATTCACTTTCGATTGTCAGTTCTCCCCCCATCAATTCTATCAATCTTTGGGAAATTGCAAGGCCTAATCCTGTACCCTGATGGGATTTAGTGTTACTACTATCCACCTGTACAAACGGTTTCGATAAATTTCCCAGATGATTCTCAAGGATTCCAATTCCTGTATCCTTGACTTCAAAGTAAAGAATAATACTCTTTTCAACTATTTTTTCAGATGAGATTGAAAGAGATATCTTTCCTTCTTCGGGGGTGAACTTAATGGCATTACCAATTATATTTATCAGTACCTGCATCAACTTGTCCTTATCCAATTCCACGAATTCGGGTACCTCTGAAATATATTGATGGGAAAATTGAAGGTTTTTTTCTTTTACCAATCCTGAAAAAATACTTATGGTTTTTTGAATCTCATTCTTAAAATTAAAAGCAATTGGATTGACAGACATTTCCCCTGCTTCAATTTTCGAATAATCAAGAATATCCCTGATAATATTCAAAAGGGATTCGCCGGAATTTTTGATTAAATGTAGGTACTCATTTTGAGTTTCATCCAATTCTGTGTTTTCCAGTAGACCAATGATACCCAATAGTCCATTCATCGGTGTCCTTATTTCATGACTCATATTAGCCAGAAATTCGGACTTTGCTTTGTTGGATTCCTCCGAAGCCTTCATCGCTTCTTGTAGACCTTTTTCCCATAGCTTTTGGGAGGAAATATCCCTTGCCATAGAAATCACTCTGTTTTCATCCAATTTGAAAATCCTAGCCTCAAAAATTCTTTTCCCAATTTTCAGCATTAAATCAAATTCAATCCGCTGCATTTTTCCGGTCTTGACTACTTTCGAGAATGCTTCCATCATGACCTTATTCAATGGTTCCGGCATTACATCGAAGAGGTTTTTCCCAATGGAAAAAGACGGGGGATACAAAAGCATGCTTTCGTCCTGAACATAGTAATCTACAAAAGTACCCTCGTTGTCATAAATAAAAATCAAATCAGGAAGACTATTCAATACAGACCTCAATCTATTTTCACTTTTAAGTAACTCCAATTCCGAATTATACTTTTCATTAATATCAGTACAGATCCCCACATTCCCGGTGTAATTCCCGCTTTTATCATAAAACAGCTTTTCAAATATCCGAACCATGATAAAACTACCGTCTTTCTTTTTGATTTTCAACTGAGAAGAAAGCACCTCTTTTTTATCCTTGATAGAATCTTTCAAAAGCGTTTCAAAAATTGTCAAATCCTCTTCTTCGATGTAAGATTTGAAATTTTTCAAAAAATCCTCTTTTTCATATCCCAATACATTCAACACTTCATCCCCTACATTTTCCATTTTCCCGGAGGCGTCCTGAAAGTATATAAAGCCCTTGGATTCCTGCAATAAAAGGGTTTGTCTACGAAACAGTTCTTCAATTTCTGCAGAGTTCTTTTCTAAAATCAGGTTGGCATATTTCGAGTTTTTAATGAACCTGAACAATATCAAAATAACAAAAGCCAACAACAACAACAATCCAAAAAGCAAATAAAAATGTGCTCTGTAAAGCGAAAAACCTACATTTGAAATATCCTGAATGAAAACAACTGCATATTTATCCTCTAGGGGAGTCAGATTAAAAGGGTACTGATGAATCAAAACCCTAAGCTTTTTGCCTGACTCAGGAGAATTATATATCCCGGTATAGTTTCCTTTTAAGCCCTCAGAAATATCCCGTTCCATTTCAACCAAAACATTCTCACTAATATTGGAATTTTCAAATTTATATTCTGAAGAAACGTCCAAATATTCCCCGTTTTTATAAATAAGTTTCAATCCCGTTTTTCCCAAATAATAGTTCCCAAGGATAAATAAAAAAAACCTGTCAAAATTAAGTTTGATCGAAATAGCTACTTCCTTATTGGGGTTAGAAAGGGTAATATCATGAGGCTGTATTGGCATATCCGACCTATTTTCATAAGTCTTTTTCAAAAAATTATTTTGTTTGTCAAAATAAAATGAAATATGATGTTTCGGAAAGCTGACAAAAATACTGTCCAGAATATCTCTGTGGTTATTGAAGATTCTTCTCGCTCTTTTTTCAAATGCCAGAGATTCATTAGAGGTCCTTTCATAAGTCCATGGCTCGAGATTGTTGACGAAAAACAACATATCCTCATAAAGAAATGTGAAATCTCTTTGCATTTCTTTCCCTGCCAATTCCACTTGGCTTGAAAGTGATTGATTACGGGAATCAGTTTGATTTTTCTTTAATGCATTGAAAAAACTAAAGGTTAAAAAAAGAACCAGAAAAACAATTAGAATACCAATCACCACAAACCCGGTATGGTAATTCTTTATTTGGGAAAATTTAGGGTATTTGTTAGGTCTCATTATATTACCAACTCAAGAATATACCAATTTAGTCTCTCTAATTTTTCGGAAATGACAATTATTTGTTCTCCCTCACTATCAAAAACAGACTCCCTTTCTCCAGCCAAAATAATATTTGAGGCAGTTTTTCTGACTTCAATATTTTTACTCTTGAATAGATTGAAATCCTCCATTCTAAAGCTATCCGAAGTAATTGTTTGCTTATAGGTATAATTCTTCAATGGAGGCAAAGAAAGTACTTCTATGGCTTTACTTTTTCCTGCGACCACTGTTCCAGTTGCATCTACTACAATTAATTCCTTATTTGATTTTTCGAGATAGGATTCAAAAATATCATTTACTGTGATATCAAATGCCAAAACCATTTTTAAATCATTATCATGATAAACCGGGTTCAGCAAAGAGATCATCCAACCCCTTCCGACTGGATCAATATAAATTTCATCTACCCAGATCAAACCTTTTGAAGGATTGTTTTTTTCATCTGCTTCATAATAAAAATTGAAGGCGGTGATGTCCAAGTCAGGCTCTATCATATTATAAACATCATATGGAGGATAAAGTCTGTTCAATTGGACTGATGAGTTGAAATATACCTGTGAAACCACCCTATGTTTTTCAACTATGCTCTTAAATAAACTATCTAACGGATTGGTTAGATAAATCAATTCATAGACACTTTTTTGGTCTTGACCTAATTTGGGAATATATAAAGTACTTAGGGTTGAATCCACCCCGACACCTGAATTAGCACCAACCCCCTGAATCACATACTTTTTTCTATCGGCCTTGGAAAGTACTTCTTCCTTATTCTCGAAAAGGCTTTCAGTGAATTGCCTTAAGTTGATTATTTCATCTTCTAACACCTCCAAATCATGATCCATCATGGAAACTATAGCTTCAAGTTCAATCCGTTTATTTATATTATTATTGGAAGTCGAAGGGCCACAGGCAGTAAAAACCACTAATAAAGATACCAAAGATGCCGTCAATAAACTGTTAAACTTCATGGAGTAATATTAGTTAATTGATAAATCTAAAGATTTTCAATCTGTTTTTGAAAACTTTGCCCCATTTCTTTGAATCTTTGGACTACTCCATCAAAAAAATCACCCTCGTAAAACCGATCTAAATCGGACTCTTCCAGTATATCTGTTTCAGGAATTTTAAAAGTCTGTTCCATTGGTCCATACTCGAATTTTATCAGGTATTTATTGTTCCAAGAGAAAACAGAGATCCTGATTTCATTTTTTGCAAACTCCCTTACGACCCTCATATCGGTCTCCTCACTTCAGATGTAAACCTGATTTCTGATTTGAGCGAAGAAGCCACAGAGCAATATTTTTCTACTGATAAAGCAACTACTTTGGCAAATTCCTCATTCTTGGCATCAGGGGAAACCAAAACAAATTTCATTTCTATATGGGTATAGTAAGCAGGAATTCCATCGTTCCTTGTCCCCTCTATCTCCACAAAAAAATCCACTATAGTCTTTCTTTTCTTTTTCATCATCAGTACAGCATCGACCGAACCACAGCCCCCAAGAGCAGAAAGAAGTAGATCCATAGGTGATTGTGCTTTTTTATTGGGGGCGTCATACATATCAATAGCCACTTTATTACCCTGAAGGTTACTGGCTTCGTATTCATAATCCGCTATCATACGAACGGTCACGTGTCTTTTACTCATTCTATTTTAATTTTAAGATTGAAAGATTAGTTTACATATTCCTCCTATACTGCCCACCGACTTCGTACAAAGCTCTTGTTATCTGTCCCAAGGAACAAAATTTTGTGGCTTCCATCAATTTTTCAAAAGTATTACCATTTTTTACAGCGACTTCCTGAAGTTCTTGAAGTTGTTTATCAACCAGTTCTGCATTTCTTTCATGAAGTAACCTGAGCGTTTGTATCTGAATTTCTTTTTCCTCATTGGTTGCCCTGATTACTTCGCCCGGCGTGACAGTCGGAGAACCCTCAGAGGACAGGAATGTGTTGACACCGATTATCGGATATTCACCTGTGTGTTTGAGAGTTTCATAATACAAACTTTCCTCTTGTATTTTGCCTCTTTGGTACATGGTTTCCATGGCCCCAAGAACCCCGCCCCGTTCAGAAATCCTGTCAAATTCCAAATAAACAGCTTCTTCCACCAAATCTGTTAATTCTTCGATAATGAAAGAACCCTGCAAGGGATTTTCATTTTTTGCCAGACCCAATTCCTTATTGATAATCAATTGAATAGCCATAGCTCTTCTTACAGAAGCTTCGGTAGGCGTGGTGATTGCCTCATCATAGGCATTGGTATGAAGTGAGTTGCAATTGTCATAAATTGCATATAAGGCCTGAAGTGTGGTCCTTATATCATTAAAATCTATTTCTTGGGCATGTAATGATCTGCCCGAAGTCTGAATATGGTATTTCAACATCTGTGAACGTGCATTGGCACCATATTTCAATTTCATTGCTTTGGCCCAGATTCTTCTCGCAACTCTGCCAATTACAGCATATTCGGGATCAATCCCATTTGAAAAAAAGAATGAAAGATTTGGAGCAAATTGATCGATAGGCATTCCTCTGGAAACATAATATTCTACATAGGTAAAGCCATTCGAAAGTGTCAATGCAAGTTGAGTGATAGGATTGGCTCCTGCTTCTGCTATATGATATCCCGAAATAGAAACCGAATAGAAATTTCTTATGGCATTATCTATAAAATATTGCTGCACATCCCCCATCAATCTTAATGAAAATTCCGTGGAAAATATGCAAGTGTTTTGCGCTTGATCTTCTTTAAGAATATCCGCCTGAACGGTACCTCTTACCCTGGAAAGGGTTTCTGCCTTTATTTTATTATAGGCATCAGCAGGAAGTACCTCATCTCCTGTTACACCTAGTAGCATCAAACCAAGACCGTTGTTTCCTTCCGGTATATCAGCGTTGTACTTTGGTCTTTCTACTCCCTTCTTTTTATAAATTGAATCTATTTTTTGTTTTACTTCTTCTTCCAGACCGTTTTCTTTGATGTAGATCTCACATTGCTGGTCAATAGCTGCATTCATAAAAAATGCCGTCATAGTGGCAGCAGGTCCATTGATAGTCATAGAAACCGATGTCATTGGATCACTGAGATTAAACCCTGAATAAAGCTTTTTGGCATCATCAAGGCAGCAGATATTGACTCCGGAATTTCCGATTTTTCCAAAAATATCCGGTCTATAGTCAGGGTCTTCTCCATAGAGCGTCACCGAGTCAAATGCAGTCGATAGCCTTTTGGCTGGCAAGCCTCTCGATACATAATGGAAACGTTTGTTGGTCCTCTCGGGGCCGCCTTCTCCTGCAAACATTCTGGTAGGATCTTCTCCTTCCCTTTTGAAAGGGAAAACACCAGCCGTAAAGGGAAATTCCCCCGGGACATTTTCTTTCAATCCCCACTTCAATATGTCTCCCCAAGCTTCATACCTTGGAAGGGATACTTTAGGTATTTTTGTTTGCGAAAGAGATTCGTAGTAAGTCTGAACTTTGATTTCTTTACCTCTGACCTTGAAAACATAAAAATCTTCTTTATAGCGATTTACTTTTTCAGGCCATTCCTCCAGCCATTTTTTATTCTTGGGATCAAGTTCCAACTCTACCTGTGCATAGACTTCCTGCAGTTCCTTGATAAGCCTGTCTTCATCAACAACTTTGGCTGATTTGATCGCTTCAATAGACTTTTGAATGCTGTACAGTTTTTGGGCAACTTCTTTTTGAAATTCTACCCACTTGTCGTATGCTCTGTTATTTTCCGAAATCTCCGAAAGATACCTGGTTCTAGCAGGGGGAATGATATAAATTTTCTCTGATACTTCCTTACTCAGCCCAAAGGTAGTAGGAAGGTCAACCCCTGTTTTTTCTACCAGTTTGGTGATAATTCCCTTATAGAGGTTATTCATTCCTGGATCATTGAATTGAGAGGCGATTGTTCCAAATACCGGGATTTCTTCGTCTTTGATATCCCAAAGATTATGATTGCGCTTATATTGCTTTTTGACGTCTCTGAGGGCATCCTGTGCACCTCTTTTGTCAAACTTATTGAGCGCGATGATATCAGCGAAATCCAACATGTCAATCTTTTCCAATTGTGTGGCAGCACCATATTCAGGCGTCATCACATAAAGGGACATGTCAGAATGCTCAATTATTTCTGTGTCTGATTGACCAATCCCAGAGGTCTCGAGGATTATGAGATCAAAGTTGGCGGCTTTGACGATATCAACTGCATCCTGTACATATTTTGAGAGTGCCAGATTGGATTGTCTTGTTGCCAGCGAGCGCATATATACGCGGGGATGATGGATGGCATTCATCCTTATTCGATCTCCCAATAAGGCCCCACCTGTTTTTCTTTTGGAAGGATCTACTGAAATAATGGCAATATTTTTTTCCGAAAAATCATACAAAAACCTCCTTACCAATTCATCTACCAAAGAGGACTTCCCCGCTCCACCTGTCCCCGTTATTCCCAACACCGGGGTTTTACTTTTGGCAGAAACTTCTCTGAAGTTTTGAAGCATTGATTTACTTTCTTCCGGGAAGTTCTCTGCAGCAGAAATTACCTTGGCAATGTTTTTTGTGTCAGCTTTGTTCAAGACATCGATTGAGACGTTTTTTCCGATCGGAAAATCGGCCTGTTCGACCAGGTCATTGATCATCCCCTGCAACCCCATTGAACGCCCATCATCCGGGGAATATATTCTGGTAATGCCATAGGCATGCAGTTCCTTGATTTCTTCAGGTAGGATGGTCCCTCCGCCCCCGCCAAAAATCTTTATGTGACCTGAATCATTTTCATGCAGTAGATCAAACATGTATTTGAAAAATTCTACATGACCTCCCTGATAAGATGTGATAGCAATGGCCTGCACATCTTCCTGAATAGCACAATCTACAATTTCCTGAACTGACCTATTGTGGCCCAGGTGAATTACTTCACAACCCGTGGATTGAATAATTCTTCTCATAATGTTGATGGCAGCATCATGCCCGTCAAAAAGAGATGCAGCAGTGACAATTCTTATGTGATTTTGGGGTTTGTAAATTTCTTGGGGAAAAGACATTGAAATTGGGTTTATTTTCTTTAAACAGGTGTACAACTTCGAAAGTTTGGATTGTCTTTATTTCTTAATTGTCACTTAATTATTTCTGCGAAGATAAGAAAAAACACTAAGCAAATAGTGCAATCCTAAACCAAATTCAAAATAATATTCCGATAATCAATTTAATATTAATTATTTCAGAACATAGTTTGATATTTACTTCAAAAACAGTGTAGTTAGGAATTAAACGACAAAACATTAATCCTTTTCACAGCTGATATAAATCAGTATTTAATAAATTAATGTGGGTTTTCTTTGCATTGGTAATTTGATAAAACCCAAATTTAGTACCTTAGAGGAACAAAAATAAGCTCTATGAAATTTTCATTGTTTTTAGGAAAATACAAAAATGTCAAGGTCTTCATCCATTGGACATTCTCTCTGCTTTTACTTTGGATAATTATCTCCAATTTACGCCAGGGGATGCCTTGGATAGATATTTTCTGGATAATTATATTCGTATTGGCTTTGTTCTTCTGTGTAGTGCTGCATGAATTTGGTCATGCATTGGCAGCACAAAAATACGGTATCCAAACAAAAGATATTGTCCTCTATCCTATTGGGGGAATAGCCAGATTGGAAAAACTTCCTGAAGATCCAAAGCAGGAACTTTGGGTTGCCATCGCAGGACCCTTGGTCAATATCGGGCTTTTTATTATCCTCTCAACCATTTTGAGTATCACAGGATTTGATCTTGAAAATCTGGAAGAGATCAAAATCAATCCAAATACAATCATCCTGTACTTAGCTTCTGCAAATCTGGTTTTGGCACTCTTCAATTTGCTTCCTGCATTCCCTATGGATGGAGGAAGGGTTTTACGTGCATTTTTAGCCATCAAACTCTCCCGGGCGAAAGCAACTCAGATTGCGGGAGGAATCGGTCAGTTCTTAGCCATTTTCTTTATTTTCTTCGGGTTATTCAATAATCCCATTTTGGTTCTAATAGGCTTATTTATTTTTCTTGGCGCAGGTGCAGAGGTGAGTCATACGCAACAGGAAAGTTTTTTGAAAGGCTATAAAGTCAAGGATGCGCTGATGCTAAAATTTCAGATAATAAGCTTTGATGCTCCTTTATCCAAAGCAGTTGAAAAACTACTCAATTCCCAAGCCACTCATTTTGTGGTTGTAAAAGACGATGTGGCCATTGGTACACTTAGTAGAAATGAAATAATTAGAGGACTACAAGAAGGAAACGAATCAACACTAGTTGAAAAAGTAGCAGATTTTAGTCCTTTAAAGATTGAAACACAACAGGACTTGGATGATGCATGGAGAAACATGATGTCCAAAAACAAAAAAATAGCGTTTGTTATTGAAAATGGTCACTTTTTAGGAATCCTTGATCAAGAAAATATCAGCGAGTTTGTAATGGTAAAATCAGCTTTGACAAAATGATTGAATTACCTGAAGCACCCCATGCACAGGAAGTAGATTCCATTCTTCAAATACTGGACACAAGTAAGAAGGGCTTAAACGAGAAAGATGTCAAGCTCCGTCAGGGAAAATTCGGCCTGAATGAAATCCCTGACCCAGGTGGTAAACCTTTATGGAAAATAATCCTGAAGCAGTTTACCAATCTCATGGTTTATATCCTTCTGATTGCTGCTTTAATCTCTTATTTTACAGCTCATTACATAGATACTTATGTAATTTTGGTGATCATTCTGATCAATGCACTCATAGGATTTATACAAGAATACAAAGCAGAAGGGGCTGTTGCGGCACTTAAAAACCTTTTGGTACCAAAATGTAAAGTAATAAGAGATGGACAGCTCCAGACGGTACATTCCAAAGATCTTGTTCCCGGAGACCTTATAAGCATTGAAGAAGGAGATAGTGTGCCGGCTGATGCCAGAATTATATTCGAAAAAAATGCCAGAACCATTGAGTCCTCACTGACCGGAGAGGCCGCCCCCGTTGACAAAAATACTGCGCCTTTGAATAAAGACATCGCCTTGGGGGATACAGTAAATATGGTCTGGAAAAGTACTTTCTTGGCAAGTGGGTCAGTAAAAGCTATTGTCACCGCAACTGGCATGAATACAAAAATCGGAGAAATAGCAAAATCTCTTAAGAATATTGAGCCAAAAAGAACCAATTTTCAACTCAAAACAGACAAATTAGCCAAACAGATGGCATTTATTGCAATCGGGAGTGCCGTATTGCTTTTTGTAGTATCATATTTTTTTCAAGAAGCCGAAATCAGCGAGATTCTTTTGATATCTATTGCCGCCTTGGTTTCAACAATACCTGAAGGATTACCAGCTGTTTTGTCCATAGTGCTTGCCATTGGTTCTTACAGGATGTCCAAAAGCAACGCTATCATTCGTGAAATTTCTGCTACTGAAACTTTGGGATCGGTCAGCACCATTGTGACAGACAAAACAGGGACACTTACACAAAATACAATGACAATAAAAACCGTCTGGATTCCAGGAGGTAAAACCGTAAAAGTGGAAGGAGAAGGTTGGGAAAGTACGGGTGATTTCGTTGGTGATAAGGAAGATATAGAGGCATTGCACTTGTTTATTGAAATCGCTGCACACTGCCATCAAACTGCGATTAAGAAAAATAAAAAAGGTCATTATCAGGTCACAGGAGATCCAACAGAGGCTGCTTTTTTGGTTTTGGCCAATAAAGCAGGGAAATCAAAAGAACTTGATATTTTACAGAACAACGCCTTCGACTCAGATCTCAAATATAGATCCACTTTGGTGAAAAAAAAGGGGAAACCAATTCGCTTTTATATTGGGGCACCTGAAGCTATTCTCGATTTATCTACTTTTTCAAAGCAAAAGGGCGGAGATACGATCAAAATGACCAAAGAAGAAAGGGATTTGATACATAAAAAAATCACTACCTGGTCCAAAGAAAGCTATAGGGTTTTGGCTCTAGCACAATCTGTAAACACGTCCGAAAAAACAAAAGATGAAAAAATAGAATTTATAGGAATTGCCGGCATGATTGACCCCCCAAGACCGGGAGTTTTGGGGGCAGTTCAATCCTGTCAGCGGGCTGGTATAAGGGTCATTATGGCTACAGGGGATCATGCAGAAACCGCCTTAGCCATTTCCAAAAAAGTGGGTATCATTAAAGAAGGAAGGGATTTGGTCTACACAGACGCAGAATTGTCAAAAATGAATGAAAAGGATTTTGACAAAGCAGTTCAGACTGCGGATGTTTTTTCAAGGCTCACTCCATTGATGAAATTAAAAATTGCAAAATCCCTCCAAAAAAACGGGGCTTTGATCGCTATGACAGGAGATGGGGTAAACGATGCTCCCGCATTGAAACAAGCCAACATAGGGATTTCAATGGGAATTATGGGTACGGATGTCGCTAAGGACTCCTCAGTTATGGTATTGGCAGATGATAATTTCACTACGATTGTGAAAGCAATAGAACAGGGCAGGATCGTATTTAATAATGCGAGGAGGACAAGCTTTTTTCTGGTGACAACCAATTTCGCTGAAATACTTACACTTATCTCCGCAGTTTCTTTAGGTCTAGCTATGCCCTTAACTGCCACTCAAATTTTATGGATCAACCTGATTACTGATGGATTCTGTGATAAAGCACTTGCAACAGAAAAAGGAGTGGGTGATGAATTGGATTATCCCCCCATTGATCCCAAAGAAAAGATTCTCAATAAATCAGTATTGCCATTTTTAGGGATCAATATCTTTATAATGGTTGCATTATCTATAACTGCTTTTTTATGGTATATGCCTCAGGGAATAGAAAAAGCAAGGACAATGGTGTTCATCACCATGGCTTTTAGTCAGTTATTCAACGCTTTAAACATGAGAAGTTTGACCATATCTACTATTAAGCTCGGGATTTTTGGAAATAAATGGTTGAATTATGCTTTATTGATCTCATTGGCAATCCAAATGATAATCATAGAAGTTCCCTTTTTATCGAACCTTTTTTCCTTTAGACAGGTATCGTTGATAGAACTTTTAATTTGGGCCGGATTGGCCTCATTTGTATTCTGGTTTACAGAAATTTTTAAATATTTTAAATTCCATCATTCGAAAAAATGATTTTGGTAACTTAACACTTTAATTTGAAGCAAATGAAAAAACACATTTTACTTTCTCTTTTCTTAAGCCTTTGGTCTTTTCTGATTTTTGCACAATCAATCCAATCACCAAATGGCAATATAAAACTCGATTTTGATCTGGTTGACGGCAAAGCAGTTTATCAACTTTCATTTAAAGGTAAAGAAGTGATAAAACCAAGTAGGCTGGGGTTTGAAATTAAAAATCAACCTACACTGATGGATGGGTTTCGATTAGTAAACACCAAAACCGACTCCTTTGATGAATATTGGGTACCTGTATGGGGCGAAGAAAGCAAAATAAGGAATCAATATAATGAATTGGAGGTCACCATTAATCAGACTAGTACAGATAGAACATTGCTAATCAGATTCAGGGTTTTTGATGATGGATTGGGCTTTAGATATGAGTTTCCTACGCAACCTGAGTTGGGACATTTTGTAATCAAAGAAGAAAGAACCCAATTTGCAATGTCCGGTAACCATACTGCTTTTTGGATTGCAGGAGATTATGAAACTCAGGAATATGATTACACTGAATCCAAACTCTCTGAAATAAGGGAACTGATGGAAAAAGCGGTTACCGCCAATCTTTCCCAAAAACCTTTTTCACCAACTGGCGTTCAGACTTCCCTGATGATGAAATCTGCGGATGGACTTTACATCAACCTGCATGAAGCCGCTTTGAGAGACTATGCCACCATGCACCTCAACCTCAACGATAAGAATTTGATCTTTGAGTCCTGGCTTACTCCTGATGTCAATGGGGATAAAGGTTACCTACAATCTCCATTCAATACGCCTTGGAGAACGGTTATTGTAAGTGATGATGCCAGAGATATCCTTTCGTCAAGGATGACATACAATCTCAATGAACCATCTAAAATTGAAGATGCTTCTTGGATCAAACCCATGAAATACATCGGGGTTTGGTGGGAAATGATTACTGGGAAAAGTTCCTGGGCTTATACCGATGAATTTCCAGCTGTCAGATTAGGGGAAACTGATTTTTCAAAAGCCAAACCCAATGGAAAACATGGGGCGAACACTGCTAACGTCAAGCGTTATATTGATTTCGCCGCGGCGCATGGATTCAGTGGCGTACTGGTAGAAGGTTGGAATATTGGTTGGGAGGATTGGTTTGGCAATTCCAAAGATTTTGTATTTGATTTTTTGACTCCCTATCCTGATTTTGATTTGGAGGACATCAGGGATTATGCCAAAAGCAAAGGAGTTGAAATGGTAATGCACCATGAGACCTCTTCGTCAGTGAGAAATTATGAAAGACGCATGGATCGGGCTTATCAATTTATGAAAGACAATGGCTACAATGCTGTGAAGAGCGGTTATGTAGGCGATATTCTTCCAAGAGGAGAAAATCACTACAGTCAATGGATAGTCAATCATTATCAATATGCTATAGAAAAAGCCGCTGACTACCAAATCATGGTCAATGCCCATGAAGCAGTCCGGCCAACGGGGATTGCCCGTACCTGGCCAAATCTCATTGCCAATGAGTCCGCAAGAGGAACAGAATACCAAGCCTTTGGCGGTAGTAAGCCTAATCATGTGACTGTATTACCCTTTACAAGACAGATTGGTGGGCCCATGGATTATACTCCAGGTATCTTTGAAATGGACATCAGCAAAATCAACCCTGAAAATAATTCTTGGGTAAACAGCACTATAGCCAATCAACTGGCACTTTATGTCACCATGTACAGCCCACTACAGATGGCAGCTGATCTACCGGAGAATTACGAACGTTTTATGGATGCCTTTCAATTCATCAAGGATGTCGCCATTGATTGGGATGAAAGTAAATATTTGGAAGCAGAACCCGGGTATTTTATCACTGTGGCCAGAAAAGAAAAAGGCAGCGACAATTGGTTTGTAGGCAATGTCAATGGCGTACCTGTACGGACATCTACGATTTCATTTGATTTCCTCGATCCAGACAAAATCTACATTGCCACCATCTATGCAGATGCCAAAGATGCCCATTATAGGAACAACCCTCAGGCATATACCATCAAAAAAGTAGTGGTTACGAACAAATCCACCCTCAGTCAGGAATCAGCATCGGGGGGGGGATATGCCATTAGCATCGTGAAAGCTACTAAAGAACAGGCAAAGGGTCTGAAGAAATTATAATGAAAAATTATTTTAATTATTAATTTTCTTCTAGGCCAAAATATTCTGTCACTTTGTTGAAATCAAGAAAATCAATATCAGGTAGCATTATTCTACTCCCTGGATTACCTTCAATTGAAACTATTTTTATTTGGTCAATAATATCACCAAATCCACCAGAGCGTATAATCTTAAACCTGGAGAGATTAGAACTATATGAAATTGTGGCACGGTAACTTGATGAACCATTTGCTCCAGGTCCTGGTATTGGAAACCATAAAGCTCCTGCTCTCATATAAACAAAGAATAATGAGTTATTGTAAAGAGTTTGGGTCATTTGTATGGTTCGTTCAACTTCAGTGAACCCACCTATCATCTGAAAATTAGCTCCTTGAAAGGTATATACTTTCACATTTGCATTTCCTGGAATTCCTTGGGGCCCCTGTGGGCCAATAGCACCAGGAGTTCCTGCAGGACCTTGAGGTCCAGTCTGACCAATTGGCCCTTGTTGGCCTGTTTCTCCCTGAATGCCTTGTTCACCTTTAATTCCTTGAGGTCCAGCCGGACCCTCTGGTCCTTCACAAGAAAAGATTCCAAGACCAACCATAATAATCAATTTAACAAATAGATTACCTGAACTGAAAATAGATTTCATGATTTTAAGTGTTTAGGGTTATCAAATTTTATTTAGTGAGTTACTCAACTTGATTCAATTCCCTGAAATTACCTTTTGAATGATTCATCAAATAATTAGAAAAATGAGGCTACCATAAGTCATTAAGCAAAAAATCAAATTTCAATTATTACCGGAATTTCATGTAATTATTTTTCACTACCTGCATCATTAAATTAAAAAAACATTATTCCTTTTCAAGGATTTAAAAATTCCCTAAGGCAAATTATGCAAATACTTTTTTAAGAAATAACTAGTAATATCTAACGTATTTGAAATCAATCACTCCATTAATGGGCAATTCTGTTAAATTTGGATCAAATACATGATTCTCATATATGAAAAAATATATTCTATTTCTCCCAGTCATCCTTATTTATTGTATTTCGTGCCAAAAGGAAAAACAACCGGAAACAGAAAGCATAAATTTATACTCAGAACCCTTTCGCCCCCAATTCCATTTTTCCCCACAAGCCAATTGGATGAATGACCCGAATGGGATGGTGTATTTGGATGGAGAATATCATTTGTTTTATCAATATTATCCTGACAGCACAGTTTGGGGACCAATGCATTGGGGACATGCTGTTTCTACAGACTTGGTACATTGGGAGCATTTGCCCATTGCCATTTATCCTGACAAAAACGGTTGGATTTTCTCCGGTTCGGCGGTGATAGACCATAACAATACCAGTGGTTTGGGTTCCTCTCAAAATCCAGCCATGATTGCAATTTTTACTTATCATGACCCTGTCGGTGAAAAAGAAGGTAGAGTTGATTTTCAGACTCAGGGCATTGCCTACAGTCTGGATAAGGGGAGAAATTGGACCGTATATAAAGATAATCCTGTTCTCAAGAATCCTGGGATCAAGGATTTCCGTGATCCTAAAGTAAGTTGGTATGCTGATTCAGAAGGAAATGGAAAATGGATTATGTCCTTGGCTGTTTGGGATAAAATCAGCTTCTATTCTTCTCCTAATTTGTTGGACTGGACATTTGAAAGTGACTTCAATCCGGAGTGGGCCGCCTATGGCGGAGTATGGGAATGCCCTGATTTATTTCCGCTCACTGCTGCAGATGGCACCCAAAAATGGATTCTTTTTTTAAGTATCAATCCTGGAGGCCCACACGGAGGTTCAGCCACGCAGTATTTTGTGGGAAACTTTGATGGCAAAACTTTCTCCACTGAAAGTTCAGAAACCTTATGGCTTGATTATGGTGCGGATAATTATGCAGGAGTAACCTGGTCAAATATACCTGAATCAGACGGAAGAACGTTGTTTATTGGCTGGATGAGCAATTGGCAATATGCCCAAATCGTTCCTACCCACCCTTGGCGTTCAGCCACAACACTTCCAAGAAATCTTGAATTGGTCGAAAAAGAAAATGGATATTTAGTGGCATCTAGACCTTTCAAAGAGATAGAAAAATTAAGAAGGGAGTCAAAAACCGTTTCCGGAAATTCTTTTGAATTGGAAAATGAGTTGGTTGAACTTGTGCTTTCTCCTAATCAGGAAAATTTCAATATCCATTTTTCCAATGAAAAAGGTGAAAGCTTTAGTATTGAAAAATCAGGTGAAGAATTGAAATTTGATCGAAGTAAATCGGGAATAATCGATTTCAGCCAGGAATTTGTTGCTTTACATAAGGCTCCATTAAGCGGAATTGAAATGGAGAGTATTAGGATATTTATTGATCGGTCATCTATCGAAATTTTTATTAATGATGGTGAACTGGTAATGACTGAATTGGTCTTTCCAACTTCTCCTTTTACTCAGGTAAATTTGGAGGGAATTTCAGATAGTAACACGCTGTATTATTTAAATAGGATTTGGTGAAAATCTATTAATCAAAAACAGACCATAAATACAGAGGTACTGAACCTACAAATTCCAGTTCTCCTTGGATATTTGCTTTCATTAGAAACCCATCCGACATATTAAATGGCCTGAAAAGATTTCTATGAGGATTACCTGCCAGCATATTATAATGACCGACTAATAGCTGTACTCCATTAGCATTATTTTCCCTGATTATATCAAAAACATCTTCAAACATCGGATCATTGGGATTTGCATTTTCATGGTTCAACCTAGAATCAGTTTCAATTTCAAGATCTAATTCCATGGATTCAATGGTTTGGACAGCCCTGCAAAACTCGCTACTTATAGCAGTTCCAATAGGGATTTGAAGTTTTTTGATGGCCTCACCTATTTTCTTTCCGTTTCTTCTTCCATTATCATTCAATTGTCTGGCAACTTCCGGGTCACAGGATTTCCACCATTCAGGTATAGGTGAATCAACTAAATCCTCTCCAATTCTGGCATCAACATGTCTCAAAACCAGAGCAAAACCCTGATGATCTTGTTTCATATTTATCAGAGAACCAACTGTCCTGATGGCATGAGCCTTATTTTTTATGATCAGGATGGGTATTGTTTCAATAAAATTCGGACTTTCTTCAAATGAACAATCAATCCAATAAACCCCCTGGGGAAGTGACAGTTCTGCAAAACCAGATTCTTCAATTTCAAAGGTTTGACGTTCCGAATTAGGAAAAAACTTTGCAGACTTATTTGTCTCAATATTAATTTTTAAGCCTTCATCCAAGTGTTCCACAAAAAACACCCCATCAATATAATCTTCAGAGATAATCAAATTTTCTTCCATTTCTTCTTCCAAACAGGAAGAAATCAAAAGAGGAAAAAAGATCAAAAGGCAGATCTGTTTGAAATAAAGTTTCATTAATTAAAATTCATTGGTGGAAAAGTAAAAAGTTTTAATTAATCAGACTTATACATAAGTCACCTTGATGGGAATCCTATTTTACCCAATCTACAGTTAAAAATAATAAATTTTCATATCAAATAGATCACATTAAATATTAAAAAAATATTAAATTGAATAGCTTACCTTCCACAAATCTCTTTATAGGCACAATACTTACACTTATCCCAATCATCTGTTTGTGAAAATGGCACATCAGGATCAAACATATCTTCCAATAATTGTTTTAATCCATTTTCATAAAATTGGGCATGCTCATTATAATTCTCTATTTCTACAGCCTTACCTTTTGGTTCTTTAAGCTGCAAATAGGGATTAAAATTTTCTTTAAATATTTCCTTGAAATTAAAAAGCGCTGGTTTTAATGGCTTCCTGTTTTCTGGATGCATCGCTTGATAGAGCAATCCATAGTACATCGTCTGCATGGCTGCCTTATTGCGGTTTTTATCTTCCCGATCAAAAAGAGATTCAATACTACTAAAAACCTTTTTGTCAGCACCGGACTTATAATCTATCAACCTCACAGCGCCCTGCTGTTCATCCACCCGATCAATATAACCTTCCAAACCAACTTCAACTTTACCTTTTGCGCTGTCAATTTTGAATTTGGCCTGATGGGCTTGTTCCATGGAAAGGATTTGAAATGGGGCTGCTTCCTGATCGATTTCCAAGAGTCTTTGGATATATTTCTGCAAGACATCCCTTACGATTGCCATCTGACCGCTAAGCTTGGTATCAGCATTTTCATCCAAATGATAGAATTTTCTCACTCCTTTTTCTATGGCAGGAAAAACCCAGTTTTTCCTCAAATCCCCAAAATCTTCCTTTAAAAGAAATGACCGCTTTTTCCTTTCCTGAAATCCTTCATACAAAAACTCCATGCTGTAATGAGCAATATTACCAAAAACCGAAGCATCAATTTCTTCCTTTACTTCCTCTTTTTCTTTAATGCCGGCCAGATACCTGAGATAAAACTTCAACCTACAATCCAAATACACACTTAGGGCCGATGGAGAAAAAGTACTTCTCGATTTCCCATCAGGATTTACCACATACTTTTCCAGCAATTGAAGTACTTCTTCATTCTTTTCAATCACAATAGAAGCAGTCTCCTTGAGGTCAACAGGTACATAGATGACGTCCTCTTTCATGTCCAAACCCATTTCAACATCCATTTGCTGGATATACCTGCTTTTTTCCCCAGCTTTTCCTTGGTCTGCTGCCGTAGTATAAATCATATGCACCTCTTCTGCACTTTGCAATAAGCGATAAAAGGTGTAGGCATAAATGGCATCATTCTGTTCCTGAACCGGTAATCCAAAAGCCCTGCGGATATTATAGGGAATCAATGAATTGAGACTACCTGAAGGAGGAAAACTGCTTTCATTCATATTGCAGATGATGACACGCTTGAAGTCCAGATTTCTCGATTCCAATACCCCCATGACCTGCAATCCCTGCAAGGGTTCTCCTTCAAAGGGCAATTTGACCTCTCTGAAAACCTGACGGAACAAACGAATGAAAAATTCCCGGTCCACCGAAAGTCCTTCCTGCTTCTCAAAATTCTCCCTAAGCCTATTCAACTGCTTGAAACACTGATAAAGGTAGGAGCGCTGAAGGGGTTCTTCTCCCAATCGTTTGGCCAGTTCCTCCATCAGTGTTGAGAGGTAAGGAAATAGCTGTTCACTGCTAAGCGGTCTGAAAATCAATTCAAAAAAAGCTCCACCCTCATTTAACTTATTTTGGGGGATGTAAATTTGATTCTGTTCTTTCATTTCCCTAAGCAATTCCGTTACAAAAGTTGGATTTACAGATTGGAGGTAGATAGAGGAAAGCAGGCTTTTCAAGGGCTGATGATAGAATAAAGGTCTTCCATCCTCAATTTTAATATAGCGCTGCATTTCCAGTACTGATTCCAAAAATGCATAAACCGGCGTGTTTTTGACAGGGTAGCCCATCGTGACATTGACCTTGTCAATGTTTTCGGGTAAGGTGTGCAGAACAGGAAATAATAGCTGTTCATCCGGCAAGATGATGACTGTTTCCTCCCAGTTTTCATTTTTATCAACCTTCTCCAATAAAGAACCTACCAGATTGGCCTGATTGGTTTTGAGAGGAGTTGCATAGGTTTTGATTTTTGCCTTTCGGTTTGCAATTTGTTCTGGTATTTCTTTGGAAAAGGTCGGCCCAAAAACAGGGTCTTTTCGGTATTCCCTGAAAAACAAGCCTGCTTCCTGATTTTTATCTTCCAAATAATAGGTATCAATATCCCAAAAGATCTTGGCACCAAATTCCAAAACAAAATGCTTGATCAGCTTTTCCTCTGTTTTGGTAAAAGCATTGAAACCTATAAAAACATATTGCTTTTCAGGTGGAGTAATCACATCCAATTTTTCGGCGACTTTTCGATATAACATCCCCGAGTAAGCCATCCCGGAAACATTCAGAGAAGCTTTGAAAGCGTCATACAAAGGATATAAAATCTGCCAGAATTTGAGGAATTTTTCCTGATGTCCCC
>CAZLJT010000012.1:13604-30492 GCA_964559905.1 uncultured Aquiflexum sp. | reverse complement strand
AGTTTTGCCGTAGCCCACCAAGCGATATTTCCTGAATTGTCACCATACATCACATTCAATCCCGGAGCATGGATCAGTCTGATGGCATCTTCGGTTTCCTTCAGGGATTTAGCCCTGCCCATTTTAAAAGCTGCCTCCAAAGCTTTGGTTGGTTCCAGTACATATACCCACCAGGAAGCTACCGGATTGTCAGTTAATCTTCCGATTTCAGGGATGACTTCATTCATGATCGGTCCATGGATGGATTCTTTGATTTCGAAACTTACCGGTTCTTTTCCTTTGACGGGAATGGTTTCAGTACGGATAGTTATTGGTTTGAATTCATTTCCATATACTGTCTCATTCGGATTGTTTGGGTTGAGTTTTTCTTCGAAAAAGTCCTGATCATCATTTTCAAACATGGTCAGCCCTATACTGTGGTGTCGTGTATGTCCTACCAAACCAAATGGATATCCGGCAAGGTGATTGCCATAAAAACTGAATCCCGGGTATTCGAGATGCGCCTCATACCATACAGAGGGCTGTGAAAAACCAATATGGGTATCATTGAGAAAAAGAACTTTCCCTGAGGCCGTTCGATTTGGAGCAATAACCCAAGAATTGCTACCTTCCAACAAAGGAACCGGTAGTTTTTCCAATAGTCCTGAAAGTGAGTTTTGCAAAAGCATTTCTCCACTGTATTCATCCCTTTCTGGGTAATTATTGGGAATGAAATGGTGTTCGGGTAATGTATGAATAGACAGTGCCTTCATATACTCCGGTCCCAGTGTTCTTGCCATTTTAGTCACCAAGGGATCAGTTTTCATAGCCATGGCAAAAGTAAACGACATATATCCGATGATGGCATGTGCATCATTGATGGTAAATTCTCTGGGTTCTGCTCCCAATAAAGTGTATTCGACAGGAAGCCTTCCATTTTGTATAAAATGATTTACCCCTTTGATATAGGCTTCTGTTGCTGATTTCCATTCTGAATTACCTGATTTGTTCCATTCTTCTGTACTCCATTCGGAATGTTTGGGAATACCCAAGGTCCTGAAAAACTTATCTGTTTCAAGCAGGTCTTCCCCTAGCAATTGGGACAAAGTACCTGTTCCTACCCTACGCATCATTTCCATTTGGAACAACCTGTCCTGTGCATGTACATAGCCCAAGGCCATGTAGGCATCATTGGCATTGGCGGCATAAATATGAGGCACTCCGAAATCATCAAAATATACTTCTGTTTCGGCGGAAAGGCCTGTCATTTCGATTTCACCGGAATAGGTCGGGGAAAATTGATACTTGATTATTTGGTAACCTGCTATTGTCAAAAAAAACAGGAAAATCAGAGCAAAGACCAGTTTTTTCATAAGGATTATTTTGGGCGTTGAATTGAGGGTAAATATAAGATTAACAAATTAAAGTCTTGAATGGCGAATTTAATCATAGATAATCTGAAAATTTTCGATTATTTCATCAAAAAAGAACAATAACAAGGGCAGGATGGAAAAGAAATAAATTTCAAATTGTCTTATGCTTAATTGGTAGAAACAATCATTCCGCTGCAATCGCCCCCAAAATAACCCCACATGCCTTTTCGATTTCTTCTTCCGTAATAACCAAAGGCGGGGCAATTCTCATCGCATCATCGCAGAAAAGAAACCAATCGGTAATGACTCCCTGATTTATGGCCCTATCTATGATTGGTTTCAAGACTTCGAAAGATTCAAATTCTACTGCCATCATGAGGCCTTTGTTTCGGATGGATTTGATTTTTGGGTGGACCAATAGCTTTTTGAAAAGATTGGCTTTGGTCTCCACTTGATCCCAAAGCTTTTCTTCCTGAATGACCTTGATAGTGGCCAAAGAAGCTACCGAAGACACCGGATGACCTCCAAAAGTGGTAATGTGCCCCAATAAGGGATTGTTTTTAAACACACCCATTACTTCCTTATTGGCGATAAAAGCTCCAATGGGCATTCCTCCACCCATACCTTTGGCGCAGACCAATATATCCGGTACAATTCCGAAATGTTCAAAAGCCCAGAATTTGCCCGTTCTGCCAAATCCAGCCTGTATTTCGTCCAGAATCAAGAGGGTTCCTGTCTCATCACATTTTTTTCTCAATGCTTGAAAATATTCTGAACAGGCGACCTTGATACCGGCTTCACCCTGTATGGTCTCCACAATAAATGCTGCAGTATTTTCAGTGATTTCTTCCAATTGGTGGAACGCCCCATAATCCACATTCTTGATTCCGGGCAAGAGTGGCCGGTAAGCCCTTTTAAAAATCTCATTTCCCCCAACTGAAAGCGAACCATGGGATGAACCATGATAAGCATTTACACAAGAAATGATTTCCCGTCTGTTGGTGAACCGCTTGGCCAATTTCAAGGCACCTTCTACCGCTTCGCTTCCGGAATTGACCAGATATACATTGTCCAAATGGGAGGGAAGGGTTTCACATATAGCTTTTGCCAACAAGGTCTGCGGACTTTGAACATATTCCCCGTAGACCATCAGATGCAGGTATTTATCCAATTGTTCCTTTATAGCTTCAATAACTTTTGGATGCCTATGACCAATATTGCTGACTCCAATTCCTGAAATTAAGTCTATATATTCTTTTCCATCAGGCCCGAACATATAGATTCCCTCTGCCCTTTCGATTTCAATCATCAAAGGAAAGTCTGTTGTTTGGGCCAAGTGAGAAAGAAAGAGTTGTCGGTTGTTCATTTTTTTTGAGACTTAAGACTTAAGACACAAGATGTGAGAAACAAGAAGCAAGAAACAAGAAGCAAGAAACAAGAAGCAAGAAACAAGAACCGAGATGCGAGAGCCGAGAAATGGGTAATCAACAATAATTCATGATTCCCCATTTTCATGGCTATTTTAGTTTTTACACTCAAATCAGGCGGAATTAATGCTATTGGGTTTCTTTTTTTAAGAATCTGACAAATTCTTTAGTGATACGGAAACTTTCACTCTAAATACTTACCTGTCTCATGTCTTATGTCTCACATCTCACGTCTTATCCCTCAAAACTTCCTGAATCTAAAGAAAATCCCAAGAGGAAGGTTCTTCTTAAATCTATCAACCAAATACAGTTCACCATGTTCAGCATTTTCGACTTCTCCAAAGCTGGAATGGACCAGGTTGGCAGCAATCATAGAACTGAAACTGAGAGAATACATATTCAAGATCAGGAAATGATGATCTTTTTCCAATAATTCTGAACAGAGTTTGAGCATTTCGTTGATCTGTTCCTCAAGGATCCATTTTTCTCCATCAGGTCCTCGTCCGTAAGCGGGCGGGTCCAATATTATACCGTGGTATTTGTTACCTCGCCTTACTTCCCTTCGGATAAATTTCATGGCATCGTCTACTATCCAACGTATGCCCTCCTGTCCTGAAGATTCCATATTATGCTTGGACCAGGTGACCACCTGTTTGACAGAATCCAAATGGGTCACATCAGCACCGCAGGCCTTTGAAGCAATAGAGGCAGCACCGGTATAGGCAAATAGGTTGAGGACCTTGGGGCTTTTAATGGGGAATAACTTTAAAGTATCTGAGATATAGTCCCAATTGACTGCCTGTTCCGGAAAAAGACCTATATGTTTAAAAGATGTCATGGCCAGATTGAGTGTCATTTTCAATCCATCGGGATTTTGATAATTCATCTGCCAGTTATGGGGTATTTTAGCCATTTCTTCCCAATGACCTTTTTCGGGATTATTTTTTTCTTTGCTAAAATGTGCATGTGCCATTTCTTTCCATTGATCAGCATCCATGCTTTTATCCCAAATGGCCTGTGGTTCGGGCCTGCTTAAAATATATTCTCCGAATTTTTCCAGTTTCTCAAATCCACCTGTATCGATCAGTTCGTATTCTTCCCAATATTGCGGTGCTAAAGACAAAATAGATTCTTTCATATTGCAAAAGTAAATATATAATTGAAGTGCATGACATTTTATAATTGTGATTTGTTTAGGTAAATTGGAATTCTATAATCATTTGAGTTGAAATATGAAAAAGAGTTTAAAAACCGTCTTGCTAATTTCAATAGGAATGATCATGGCTTTTTCTGCAAAAAGTCAGGCGATACAAACTATAAAAAGCCCTGAAAATAATTATTTGGGAACCTTTAGGTTAAATCCTAAGAGTGATGGATTGAAAGGGACCCCTTTTCTATTTGAAGAGCCTCCTTTAGGAAATATATCACTTTCCAATGGCAAATTATATGAAGACATTCCTTTCAATATTTTATTGGAAGCCAGTAAGGTATATATTCAGACCGGTGGGGATGATTCACAACCGCTTGAATTGAAGAATTGGGATTGGATAAAGGTAGGGGAGGAAGAAGAGCGGTTGTTCAGGATGGAATATATCTCGGGTAAACCACAAATTGTTGAAATTTTATATGAGAATGAGAATGGAAAATATATTGCATTACATACCAAAAGCCTGGTAAAAGCAACAGGAACAAGAGATGGATATTCAGGACCTCAATATGATACCTACAAAGCAGGAATTGATTTTTTGCACATCATTGGCATGCAATTGACCGAAATAAAAACCAATTCCTCTGGTTTAAAAGATTTGGCCGGTGATAAGTATGATGACCTGAAAGAATTTATGAAATCAAAAAAAATTAAACCTGAAAATCCTGTTGATATGCGTAAAATTCTTACATTTCTTTTCGATTGATGATTAAAATTTGTTTTATGAAATCACCCAAACTATTTTTCAAACGTTATTTGTTTGTAATTCTGGCTGTTGCAATGTATTCCTGTACTGAAGATAGGTTTCAGGAAATCAATCCAATTGACAATTCTGATCTGTTTCAGTTTTCAAAAACCACTCCAATTGAGGGTCAATATATTGTGGTTTTGAATGAAAATTTCATTTCTTTTAAAATAGATGATTCCGATTATGAGGGCAGTCACCAATTGATGAGAAAAGAAATCGGAAGTTTATTCAGAGAATATAAAATAGCAGAGGAGAATCTTGAAAGGGTTTATTCTTTGGCACTTACCGGGTTTTGCGCCAAAATTGATAAAGATGCCTTGAACATGCTGCAAAAAGATCCAAGAGTCAAGTATATCGAACAGGATAGGATGGGGATACTTGGAAAACCTATTGACAAACCACCTTTTAAAGTAAATGAAGATGCTGATCCAAGTACTCAAGTTTTGCCTTGGGGCATTAAAAGGGTAGGGGGTCCATTTCAGTATTCAGGAAGAAATAGTGTTTTTATAGTGGATACAGGTATTCAATTGGATCATCCGGATTTGAATGTGGATATCAAAAAAGGTTTTGACGCCTACAATTCCAAAAAGAAAGACTGGAATCTTAATGATGAACATGGACACGGGACTCATGTTGCAGGGACAGTGGGGGCATTTGACAATGAGTTTGGAGTAGTTGGAGTAGCTGCGGGAGTTCCACTTGTGCCGGTAAAGATTTTCTTTGGGCCTTATGCTGATTTCACTTTTTCTGGTATGATAGCCGGTATTGAACATATAGGGGTCAGAGGCATTCCAGGAGACGTGGCAAATTTAAGTTTTGGCGGGTTTGATTCAAGTACAGCACTGGATGAGGCAGTGTTGAGAGTATCTGAAAAAAGGAGGGTTTGGATGGTCATTGCATCAGGAAACTCAAGATTACCTGCCACTTCTTTCAGTCCTGCCAGAGTGAATGGCAATTATACTATCACTGTATCTGCTTTTGATTCCAGGGATAGGTATGCATGGTTTTCTCATTTTGGAGAACCAATAAAATTTGCTGCACCTGGTGTTTCAATACTTTCGACGTGGGTCGGAAATAGATACAGGGTAGAAACAGGTACTTCCATGGCTGCTCCACATATATCCGGTTTAAGGGTTTTAGGAGATATCGAAACAAATGGGTATGTACTGAATTACCCCATTTCCCCCGCTGACCCGATTGCATTTAAAAGTAATAATTGAAAAAATACCTTTTAATTTGGTTACAAGTTTTTTTTCAAACATATTTAATTCCTTTTTTCCACTGAATTATAGAATTTATGATTAGAATCATCTTTTTTTGGTTGATGGGTGTTATAGTAACGAATGACCTTTTTGCTCAGCTGCAAGAAGTAGATAGTTTGAGCAAAATTGTTTTGACTGAAACCAATCATGCTGACAGGCTCAATACACTGAATAGAATAACATTTTTAATCAGAGAAAAAGATACCCAACAGGCACTAAAATGGGGTATTCAGGCCGAAAGTTTAGCTTTGAATCTTGGTGATAGTGTTCAATTGGGCAGGGCCAAAGGCAATCTTGGATGGATTTATTACAGGCTGGGGATTTGGGACAAGGCATTTCGTCATTCAAAAGATGCGTATTTGATTGGAGTAAAGTTTGAAGACAAGTATGAAACAGGAATGGCTTTGAACAATCTAGGTACGCTTTATTACCAAAGAAAAAACTATACAGAAGCAATCAAGAACTTTAGGGAGGCCTACCAAATTGGACTTGAAATCAATGACGCTTTTCTCACGATCCGGAGTTTGAATAATCTTGCCCTCAATTTTTCTTTAGTCGGTGAATTGGATTCTGCGCTATATTTTGCCCAGACTGCGGTGCAAAAGAATAAAAATGAAAATCTGAATTATTTTACAAGTTTTTCCAATAGAGTAATTGGGGATATTTTTTTAGCAAAATCTGAATTGGATTCGGCGATCAAAACTTACGAATATGCACTTGAAGTTGCTTCACACCACCGACTTAAAACTTTTGAAGCTTCGGTTTTTCACCGATTAGGCAAGGCTTATTTTTTAAAAGGTGATATTGATAAATCCCTGGACTACCTTGGAAAAGGAAGAAAAGTGTCTGAAGAAAATGGATATCGGGAAGAGTTGATTCAAACTTTTCAGGTTTTGACTTCGGTTTATCATTCTATTGGAGATGTTTCGACAGCTTATCAATATCATAGATTGTTCGCCGAATTGAAAGACAAAAGAGAAGATGAAATAGATGAAGGTAGGATGTCTCTTCTTCAGGCAATGTTTGAGGTAGAGAAATCAGAAGCCGAGATCAGTTACCTTAAAATAGAAAATTCTTTAAAAGAATTGGAATTAAAGTCTATTAAAAGGATGGTGATATTGGGAGGTTTGGCTATTATTATTTGTGTGACGCTCCTTGCCTGGCTTTTAATTTTCAACAAAAAATTGAAGCGGGCGAATGAAAGATTAAAAGCGAAAAGAATCCTATTGGATAAACAGAAGAAAGAAATTGAGACGAAATCTGAAGAGCTATCTGAATCCAATAACATGAAAAACAGGATTCTTTCCATTTTAGGACATGATTTGAAGAGTCCCGTTGCCCAGTTAAAAGGAGTTTTGGATCTTCTGCATTCACAGGAGCTAACAAAAGAGGAATTTGAAGGTATTTCACATATTTTGAAAAGAAATGTGGATGGCCTTTTTGAGAATATCGATAATATTCTCAGTTGGTCCAAATCTCAAATGGAGGGGTTTAATGTTAATTTATCACCAACCAACTTGAGTAAGGTAATAAAACCCTGCTTAGACCTATTGAATCATCAGGCCATGTCAAAGGAGATATTTATTAACCTTGACGTTGGTGATAAAGAAATGGTAGTCGTAGACCAGGATCTTTTGCAGATAGTCGTTCGCAATCTGTTAAGTAATGCCATCAAATTTTCCAAAAAAGGTTCAAAGATTGATATTTATTCTTTTAAGAAGAGAGAATTACTGAATTTAGTGATTCAGGATTATGGACTTGGAATGAGTGAAATTCAGTTAAAGGCCATCCTAAATGGTCAGTCCTCCTTACTGGAATCCAGTGTTGGTACCGAAAAGGAAAAAGGTACTGGATTGGGCCTCAATCTAAGTAAAGGGTTTTTGGAACTAATGGGAGGGGAGTTTTCCATGACAAGCAAAAAAGGAGAGGGTACTACTGTAACCATCACACTCAAGGGAGTAGGTGTTAAACAAGTTCAATTAATGAATTGAAAATCATTTTTTCTACATCCATTTTTTCTTCAATCAAACTAAGTTCCATCAATTCAGACATTGTTTGCTCAAGCATATTTCTTGAAATAACCGCTTGATTTGCCCAAGAAGTCTGCCTTAACCAAGCTTTTATATCACCTTCTTTGATATTATAAAATTCACTCAATTCAACGGATAGATTCGGCTGTTTGCTTAAACGGGAAGACTCCACATATACCAAGTCCCTCAGTCGCCTTATAATTTGAGTATTTTTTTTCAATGATTTGGGGTGTGCAACCAAAACGAAGCAAGGCCAAGGAGTAGGTACTTCTCCGACCCTTTTAAACATTCCCTGATCCACCAGAGGTTTGGTGGTAAATTTTTCCCATAAAAAAATTTTTGTGTCAGATTGGCTCAGGGCTATTTTTGCCCCTTCCAAATCCCCAATAACTTCAAAATTGAGATCCTTAAGGACCCATTTTTCTCTTTTAGCCAGTACATAGGCCATCAAATGTGACCCGGAACCATAACGGCTGATCAGAAAAGGAAAGTTTGCTAATTGATGGACAGCACTAAAGGAAGATTTACCAGATATATGTATTCCCCAGATTAGCGGAGAACTTACATGCAGCCCGACCAATAATCCCGGATTGCCTTCAATCTTGTCTTTTACAAAACTTTCAGTAAGGACAATTGCAAGATCGGTTCCGCCCTCTCTCAAGGCTTTATTCATAGCTCCGGAACCTTTCGGTTCATTGATCCACTCTAATTCCAATCCCTCTTTCCTAAAAGGTTGGGATTCAATCACTTTAAGCCAAGGATAATTGAAATGCTCAGGCACTCCGGTTATGGTTATTTTTTCCATTTGGATTTTTTATTTAGGGTAAGCATGGGATTAAAGATGACTTGTCGCGATCTTAAGGGATAAGACGCAAGCAACAGTAATGGAGTGTAAAGGCAAAGATTCAAAGGTCACTCTTCATGTTTTTCTAGCCTACAATTTACTGATTTTCCAATTTTTCAATTTTAGAATTTTCCAATACCACAGTTCAAATGCCAGACAAGTTCTTTCCCGATATTACTACCTATACTTATCCATCATGGGTTGCGTTTCTATCCGTGATCAATAAATTGGCAAAACCTGCAACTATCAATGATGTGCCTGCCAGAACCATCGTATAAATCACTTCTTCCCCAAACAGAAATTTATACATCAGATTGATGCCTCCCACTGCGGCCACAATCTGAGGAATAACAATAAACATATTGAAAATACCCATATAGACACCCATTTGTTTGGGGTTGACTGAACTCGAAAGCATGGCATAGGGCATCGAAAGAATACTTGCCCAAGCAATTCCTACCAGAGCAAAACAGATATGGAGCATCCAAGGCTCCGAAATGAAGTAAATCAGGATAAATCCCGAACCACCTGCCATGAGGCTTATCATGTGCACCAGTTTTCTGTTTATTTTGACTTTACTGGTAATAAAGGCCAATATCAGTGCATAAAACATGGAAACCAGTCCATAGGTACCCAAGTAATTCCCTACACTGTCTGCCGCATTATTATAGGCCAAAGAAGTAGTATCTGTTGCTTTAAAGATATGTTCTGTAATGGCCGGAGTGGCAAAACTCCACATGGTAAAGAATGCAAACCATGAAAAAAACTGAACCACTCCAAGTTTCTTCATGACATCAGGCATGCCTGAAATATTATTGAATATCTCTTTGAACCCGTTCCAAAAACCTTTGTTCTGCTCTTTTTCTTTTTTGAAAGCATCCAAATCTTCAGGAGGATACTCGTCTGTTGTGAGTATGGTATATAAAATTGAACTGAAAAGTACCACTGCCCCTATGGAAAAGGCAAATTTTACTGAATCAGGAACAACACCCGGAGCCGCAGTATTCGGGACCCCGATTTGTGTCATCATCCATGGTAGATTGCTGGCTATCCAAGTACCAATCCCAATGATAAGTGTCTGAATCACAAAACCATAAGAGCGTTGACTATCAGGAAGTTTGTCAGCAACCAAAGCCCTGAATGGTTCCATACTTATATTGATGGATGCATCAAGAATCCACAAAGAACCCGCTGCCATCCACAATGCACTTGAATATGGAGCAAAAAACAAAGCACAAGTACTCAAAATTGCCCCAATTAAAAAATAGGGTCTTCTTCTGCCGAATTTCACATGCCAAGTTCGGTCACTTAGGTAGCCCACAATGGGCTGTATGATTAATCCTGTAAGAGGCGCCGCTATCCAAAGTAATGGAATAGCGTCTTTTTCCGCACCTAATGTTTGAAATATTCTGGACATGAATCCACCTTGAAGGGCAAATCCAAACTGAATACCCAAGAATCCGAAACTCATGTTCCAGATTTGCCAAAAACTAAGTCTTGGTTTTTCTCTTATTGATTGCATTATTTTGGGTTGGTTTGGATGTAAACGGGATAAATAATCAGTTGACCTTTAATGTGAAAAGATCGAGCATATGGTTCAGTACAATACAGGGAACATCCTCCATTTTGTAAAAAGGATGATCGTGTTCCGGTAATGGATCAAATTCTGTTAATTTTTTCAAAAAAGAGACATCTTCCAAACTAGGTTGTAAAGTTTTCCCATCATATTTGATTGAATCAACTTCAATTCCATGGAAATAAAGTTTGATTTTTTTATATCTGCTTTCAAACGCTCCTTCAGGCTTTGAAAATATCAAATTTCCGCTTTTTGAATTCCATTCAATCTCTCGTTTAAAATAAACACCCTTTTTATACTCATGACTGATGCCATCGTCTTCATAATGGGTGTAAACCGATTTATCTTTTCCCTGATAAAGATGTAAATAGAGAATCCCATCATTTGTTTCTCCTGTATGGGAGATATCGGATTGTAAGGCAAGAATTTCTCCTGCTTTGACATAAGCGGATAGGTAGTTCAGCGGACAGTCCTGATAAATAGTCTCTTTGCCTGTATGTTTGGTACCATCAAAAAGGTAATACCAATCTCCCTCAGGGAGATAGACTTTTGTAATTTCTTTGGTACTCTCTACCGGAGCAACAAGAATTCTGTCGCAGAAGATATATTGGTTTTGAAAAGCAGTCTCATAAATTTTATTGTCATAGGGATAATCTACCGCCAAACTCTTGGCTATAGGCAGTCCGGAAAAGGAACTTTGATAATAGCTGCTGTATATGGTAGGAAGGAGTTTATACCTCAATTTCATATAGTTTCTCGAAATCTCCTCGACTTCCTCACCGAAGGCCCATGGTTCTGCATCATTGCTGTTGATCATGGAATGGGCCCGATAAAGAGGAGAAAATGCCGCAATGCTCATCCATCTTGCGAAAAGTGATTTGGTAGCTTCCCCTGCAAATCCTCCTACATCATAGCCTGAAAATGCCACGCCGCTTAATCCAAGGCTGTTAACCAATCTGATGCCCGCCATCATATGTTCTTCGCTCGCAAAATTGTCTCCGGTCCAGGCAGCTGCGTAACGCTGTATTCCAGAATAACCTGAACGCGTCAGGACAAATGGCCGCTCTTCTGGTTTGTGTTGCAGACTGCCTTCCATGGCACTTCGCGCCATTTGGAACCCATAAATATTTCTAGCTTTACGGTGGCTGACCTCTTCACCTTCATAGTGGAATTCGATCAGGTTAGGCGTAAATTGGCCCCATGAAGCGGGTTCATTCATATCTGTCCAATAACCGTCTACCCCGGTTTCGTAATAAAATTCCATTTTTTCTGCCCACCATTTTCGTGTTTCGGGCTTGGTAAAATCCGGAAATGCACACCATCCGGGCCAAACCTGACCTTCATAAATTTCCCCATCAGGAAATTTGACAAATAGATCTTTTTTTAGCCCTTCATCATAGGGTGAATATCCTTTATCAGTTTTTATTCCCGGATCCATAATGACCACTACCCTGAACCCTTTTTCTTTTAAGGATTTGATCAAGCTTTTCGGGTCAGGGAATTTTATACCATCAAAAGTGAATACCTTATACTTTTCCATATGATGGATGTCAAGGTAAATCACATCCGCAGGCATGTCCTTATCCCGAAAAGTTTTAGATAAATTTAATACCTCCGATTCGGGATAATAAGAATATCTGCATTGTTGGAATCCCAATGACCATGCAGGAGGCATTTCCATTTTACCGGTAAGTTCCGTATAAGAACTTATGATTTTGGAAACGGAGTCATCATGGAAAAAGTAATAATCCAAATCGCCATCTTCTCCTGAATAATAAACAAATCGATTGTTTGAGGCTCCAAAATTGAAAACTGTCTTATGGGTATTGTCGAAAAATATTCCATAACAGAGTTTGTCGTGAATCCCCAAATAGAAAGGAATGCTCATGTAAAGAGGATCATCTCCTACACCATAGGCAAAGTAATCAGTGTTCCAATTGGTATATGCTTTACCCGCACGGTCCAAGTTTCCTGTCTTTTCACCCAGTCCAACGAACTTCTCGTTTTTCTGGACTTTTTTATAATTTGTCACTTCTGTTCCCAACCATGATACAGCAAACGAAGGATCGTCCTGATTTATTATTTTTCCCGCCGGGGTTTGAAAGGTCAGATAGAAAGGGGATAAATTGATCGATAGGTGTATTTTGGATGTTTTGATCCAAACTTCTTCTTTATTTTTATTGATTTTAAAATTATTCTTTTTGGGATTTTTAATTACGCTGTATGGGTTGGGGGTGAATGAATTTTCTCTTGAAATCTGAATTCTGATTGTGGAATCATCAAATACAGTAATTTCAAAATTTGCCAAAATGGTTTTCCCCTTGATTCCGTTTTCTTTTTCAATCCAACTTTCAACATCACCGATTGTGAGGTTTCGGTTATTTTTGTTTTTGGTGCTTGAGGTCTTGGTCATCGTTAAGCGTTAATTAATAATTGTAAGTATCATCCAGTAATTTTTTCAGGAAGTTAACGGACTAAGTTAGGAAGGATTATTAAAGTATAAAATGAATCAAACCATTGTAAATTGATTAGAAAACAGATTGTAAACATATAAATACCCGATTACTTAAAAATCAAAGTATTCAAACGTTTGCATAAAAATTCCATGGAATGGAAAAAAATTAAATCTTTACTGAAGATTTTCTTACAAGCAGTTCTGTTTCTAACACAACATTTACTGCTTCCCCGATTTGGCCCTTCTTTCTATTGATCATTTCCAGTAAAAGTGTAGTAGCCTCCTCGCCGATTTTGAAGCCAGGTTGGGAAACAGTCGAAAGCGGGGGGTCAATCATAGAAGAAAACTGCCAATTGGAAAAACCCACAACTCCAACATCTTCGGGAATCTTATATTTTAAAGACTTTAATGCCATCATTGCTCCAGCTGCGACTATATCGTGATGGGCAAATATAGCATCGGGTATGTTCTCTCCATGTTTGAATAATTGATTGGTAATTTCAAAACTTTCTTTTTCTGTTCCTGTAGGACATTCAATTATCCATTCCGGATTGACTTCTATACCCGCAGATCTTAATGCATCCAGATAGCCATCTTTTCTCATTTTTCCGATAGCAAGATTTTGTGGTCCTGATAAATGTATAATTTTCTTGTATCCTTGCTGAATCAAATGATTGACAGCATCAAATGCTCCTTGATAATCATTAACAGTCACTGTAGTGATGTTTTCCAAGTCAGGTAACCTATCGAAGAATACAATTGGGAAATTCATTCCCAATAATTTTTCAAAATGCCCGAAATCAACTGTTTCTCTCGAAAAACTTACCAGAACGCCATCTATTTGATTGGAGAGCATCGTTTCAATGCTACTGTGTTCTCTGCTCAATTTTTCATTGGTCTGACATAATATAACATTGTATCCATTGGCAAATGCCACTTCTTCAATACCGCTTATGACAGTAGAAAAGAAAAAATGAACAATTTCAGGAATGATTACTCCGATGGTAAAGGATTTACTTTTCCTGAGACTTAATGCCACAGCATTGGGACGGTAATTGAGTTTTTCTGCGAGCTCCTTTACTTTTTTTTTGGTTTCATCACTTATCCCTGGGTAGTCTTTCAAAGCACGGGATACCGTGGAAGGAGAAACGTTTAGCTCCTTTGCTATATCTTTTATAGTTGCCTGACCTAATTTCATAAAAATTGTACTTTTTTAATAATATATTTATAAATTACTATCAAGGATCTTGAGAAATTCAAAATTTCTCAAGATTGTAAAGCAGATGTTTTTTATTACGAAGATATACAAAAATAAATCAAAAAATCAGGGCAATGAAAACGATTGCGGTCACGTTTGCATGAATTTAATCACCCTATTTTTAAGTTGAATACTTGCAATTTCGCTTTAGTTTAGGTAATATTTGAAGTTGATTTTATCCTTGTGTTTTGTTGGATTCAAAGTTCCAATTTAAAAAATAAAATAATATCAATAAATATTTGTATTTTAATATTGAAATCAAAAACGATAAATTCCAAAATCAATTACCTATGAGAGTTCTTTCAAAATTCATCTGGGCAGCGCTTTTGCTCCCGTTTATCTGGTCTTGTGGTGAAATTGCACCGCCACCAATAATTCCTCAAACAGCCTCTTCTGTTTTATCCACATCTCCGATTGTATTGACGGAAGAAGATGCTGAAGAATCAATAGTATTTGAAGTCAGTCCTGCTGATTTTGGAGTTTCTTCCGGAATAACATATGTCATTCAAATGGATAGTCCGGGCAACAACTTTGCAGCACCGGTCGATCTTGGTTCAAATACAAGTACAACCGTTCTTGTTAAAGTTTCTGAAATTAACCGTAGGGCTATTGCAAAAGGAATTGTTCCTGGTGAAACAGGAAATATGGAATTCAGAGTAAAATCAGTAATTGATAGAAGCCTTTCAGACCTTATCGGAGCAGGAAGTGCTATATCTGTCACTACTTACGCTGATGCAGTGGCCTTGAGAGACTTGTTCTTGGTCGGCGCGGCAACTGCTCCAGGATGGAATCCCGATAATTCCAACCCACCTTTATTCAGAGATCCGGTAAACACTGACTTGTATGTTTATACAGGCTTTTTCAATGTAGGAGAATTTAAAGTATTGGAAAGAATTGGTCAGTGGCAGCCTCAATTTGGGACTAATGACGGAACGACCATAGCCGTCAATGAAGGCGGAGGATCAGATCCTGGAGCTTTCAATATTCCAACAGCGGGTATTTATACCTTTACAATGAATCTGGAAACCAATACATTCTCTATTGAGCCATATACAGGTAGTGCTCCAACTGATTTTGCTACAGTAGGTATCATTGGTGATTCCACTCCTGGAGGTTGGGATGCTAGTACTGCAATGACAAAATCGACTTTTGACGGTAATATTTGGAGTGTTACAGCTACTTTGACAGCGGCAGACTTGAAATTCAGAGCGAATGACGCTTGGACGGTCAATTGGGGTGCTAACACGCCTATCAGCGGTCAAGGAGTTCAGGATGGAGCAAATATTCCTGTTGAAGAAGCAGGAACTTACACCATTTGGTTCAACTCTTTGGATGGAAGATATATACTCCTTCAGTAAAATCGATTATCAAATTTAGCAAAAAGGCTACTTGGACAAGTAGCCTTTTTGCTATTACCTGATTTAAGCTAAAATTCCAACTGGCTAACCTATTTCATTATGTCAAAGAAAATACTCCTTACTCTTACTTTTTTGATTTCGGCGGCCTCCTTATTATTTGGACAAATTACAACAGTCCCAAGTTTCCCACGTGCTGACCAGAATATTAAAATCACATACGATGCTTCTAAAGGGACAACCGGATTGCAGGGTGTTAACCAAGTTTATATCCATATTGGTGCTGTAATTGCTGGTCCAACTTCAACAACATGGGCCATTGTCCCAACCCAATGGGGTATAGATGACCCTATTGCGAAGATGACCAAGGTTGAAGGGCAATCAAATATTTGGGAGTGGGAGTTGATACCGAATGATTTTTTTTCTCCCCAAGCAGGACAGACAATATTTAGGTTGGGAATGGTTTTTAGAAACGTCGATGGAACTAAAGAGGGTAAAACTGACACCAACCGGGATTTTTTTGTAGATCTAAGCCAAGGTTTTCAGGTTACTTTCACCAATCCCAATACTTCTTCAATTCTTCTTGAAGTAGGAGAATCTCAGGACATTTCTATAGTTTCTTCGGAAGTAGCCAACCTGAGTTTGTCTGTAAATGGAACCCAGGTATCTTCTGCCCAAAATGTAGAACAACTGAATTATACTTTTCAAGCGACATCCGAAGGTGCTTTTTTAGTGGAAGCAAAAGCCGAAAAAGAAGGGGAAGTAGAAACTTCTCAAATGACTATTACGGTGGTAGGTCCAAGTCCCAAATTACCACTACCTCAAGGTGTCATTAAAGGTATAAATTATATTTCGGATACGGAGGTGGTATTTGTTTTAGAAGCTCCATTAAAGAAAAACGCTTTTTTAATTGGAGATTTTAATGATTGGCAGGTACTGCCTGAATTTCAAATGAATCAGACATTGGATGGGGAATTTTTCTGGTATAAATTAACTGATTTGACCCCAGGCCAGGAATATATATTCCAGTATTTGGTTGATGGAAGTATCAGGATAGGGGATCCCTATGCGGACAAGATTTCAGACCCTTTCCATGATAATGAAATTATCCAGCAAAACAGATACCCCGGCTTGAGACCCTATCCGCAAGGAAAAACAGAATTTCAGGCATCGTTTCTTCAGACTGCCCAGGAAGAATATCAATGGCAGCATACCGAATATATTAAACCTGAAATAGAAGAATTGGTAGTATATGAACTTTTGGTTAGGGATTTTGATGACAGGAGGACTTTTAATGCTGTAACAGAAAGGCTTGACTATTTAAAAGATTTGGGAATCAATGCAATCGAACTGATGCCGATAAAGGAATTTGAA
>CAZLJT010000012.1:12752-13594 GCA_964559905.1 uncultured Aquiflexum sp. | reverse complement strand
TAATCTTTCCTGGGGTTATAATCCTTCTTTCTTTTTCGCAGTGGATAAGTTTTATGGTCCAAAAAATGATTTGAAAAAACTCATCGATGAGGCTCATAAAAGGGATATGGTTGTTATCCTGGATATGGTCTTAAACCACGCTTTTGGCCAAAGCCCCTATGTTAGGTTATATAATGATGGTGATTACGGAGCTCCCACTGATGAAAATCCTTGGCTGAATAGAGTGGCAAAGCATCCTTTTAATGTAGGATATGATTTCAATCATGAAAGTACCTATACCAAGGCATTTGTAGATTCAGTCAATAATTATTGGTTGACTGAATACAAAGTAGATGGATATAGGTTTGATTTAAGTAAGGGTTTTACTCAGGTCAATTCCGGAGACAATGTCGGCTTATGGAGTCAGAGGGATCCTTCCAGAATTGCCATATGGAAAAACATTTTTGACCAGATTAAGGAAAACCATCCTGATGCTTATATTATTTTGGAGCATTTTGCAGATAATTCTGAAGAAAGGGAATTGGCGGATTATGGGTTCATGTTTTGGGGCAATTTGAATTTTGATTTCAGGGAAATGGCCAAAGGAGGTTCCAGGAATTTTGATTGGGGATATTTCCAAACCAGGGGATGGAGCAAAAACAACCTTGTAGGTTACATGGAAAGCCATGATGAAGAAAGAACCATGTGGGAGTCTCTTACTTGGGGGGCAACTTCACCTATTAATATCAAAAAATTAAGTAATGCTGTCAACAGGAATCAGTTATTGGCCACCTTCTTTTTTGCGATTCCGGGCCCCAAGATGATGTGGCAATTTGAAGAATTTGGGTATGATGTTGAGTTGA
>CAZLJT010000012.1:1531-12742 GCA_964559905.1 uncultured Aquiflexum sp. | reverse complement strand
GATAAGCGGAAGCGTAAGCTTTGGTTAGCGAGAGATAGGCTTGGTATTAAACCCACAAAATGGGAATATTTGAATGACCCCGAAAGAATAAGATTATTCAATTTATACAAGGCAATGATTAGGCTAAAAGATAATCATAAGGTCTTTAATTCTCCTGATAATACTATCCTTAACCTTTCCCAACCCTTAAAGTCAATCAGGTTGATTGATGGGGATTTTCAGGTTGTCCTTCATGGTAATTTTGGATTAACAGACGTGAATAACGCCAATCTCAGTTTCCCTGCTCCAGGAGTTTGGTATAATTATTTTACAGGAGAGGAAGTTAATGTTACAGGGAATTTAAAGACTTTCAGGTTGAGGGCCAATCAATTCCTGCTATTTACAAATCAAAAACTCGAAATGCCGGAAGGAGAGATATTGGAGGATCCCATTCTTTCAATTGGACCTGAAAACATTGATTTATCAGGTTTTAAGCTTTATCCAGTACCTTCCAATAGTGTTTTGAAAATTGATGTTCCGGAAGGAGTTAACCAGTTCAATTTTAGGATATTAAATACAACAGGAGCAATTCTAAAAGAGGGAAGATATTTTGCGGCTGATAATAATTTGCAGGTGGATATAAGGGAATTTACCTCAGGTATTTATATCTTTGAAATCAGTGATAGCCGTCAGGTTCTTAGAAAGCGGTTCATAAAACAATAGACAATTACTTTTATCAAACATCATGAAATTCAAACCAGGAGTAAAGTACGGGGCAGAACTCAAAGATCTTTTGGACTATGCAAAGGAAAATGAATTCGCAATGCCAGCTGTGAATGTTATCAATACTAGTACAATCAATGCAGTTTTGGAGACTGCCAAAAAGGTGAATTCTCCCGTGATTGTTCAATTTTCAAACGGTGGGGGACAGTTTTATGCTGGGAAAGGTGCCGGAAATGAAAATCAAAAAGGAGCAATTCAAGGTTCCATATCGGGGGCTTTGCATGTTCAAAGAATGGCCGAAGCTTATGGCGTACCTGTAGTTTTACATACCGACCATTGTGCAAAAAAGCTTTTGCCATGGATTGATGGCTTATTGGAGGAAGGGAAAGAGTATTACAAGGCTTATAAAAAACCATTGTTTAGTTCACATATGTTGGACCTTTCGGAAGAACCAATCGAGGAGAATATCGAAATTTCTGCCAAATATTTCAAAGAGTTTGTGAAACTCGAAATGGGTATAGAAATAGAACTAGGTGTTACAGGAGGCGAAGAAGATGGTGTTGACAATACAGATGTTGACAGTTCTAAGCTTTATACCCAACCTGAAGAAGTCGCTTATGCTTATGAGCATTTAAATGGAATTGGGGAGTTATTTACTGTGGCAGCTTCTTTCGGCAATGTACATGGTGTATACAAACCGGGGAATGTCAGCCTTAGACCTTCCATTCTGAAAAACTCACAGGCTTATCTGAGTAAAAAGCATGGATTATCAGACAAGCCACTTTATTTTGTTTTTCATGGAGGTTCAGGCTCTACTGCTGCTGAGATCAAAGAAGCTACCGGCTACGGAGTAATCAAAATGAATATTGACACAGATCAGCAATGGGCATTTTGGGAAGGGGTGAAAAATTATTATAAAGCCAATGAAGGATATCTACAGACGCAATTGGGGAATCCTGAAGGTACCGACTCACCGAACAAGAAGTATTATGACCCTAGAGTTTGGCTTAGAAAAGGCGAAGAGAACTTCATAAAGAGGCTTGAATTGGCTTTTGAAGAACTCAATGCAATCAACAGAAACTGATTTAAATTTGTAGACACATTGAAAAAGTCACTTTTAAGTGACTTTTTCTGTTTAAAATAACAAACTCATATGAGAAAGTATTTATTCAATCTGATTCTTTTGATTTTGACAATTACAGTTGCATGCTCAGATAATAAGAAAAGGGAAGTTGAAAACCATTGGCCTGATGCAGGAATAACTTACGAGATTTTTATTCAATCTTTTTATGATTCAAATGGTGATGGTATAGGTGACATCAATGGGGTAATCAAAAAACTTGATCACGTAAAAGAACTTGGTGCAAATGCTATCTGGTTTATGCCGATCATGGAATCACCCAGTTATCATAAATATGATGTGACGGATTATAAAAAAATCCATCCTGATTATGGAACCTTGGAAGATTTCAAAAACCTTTTGAATGAGGCTCATAAAAATGATATTAAAGTCGTTATTGATATGATTATCAATCATACGAGTGACCAACATCCTTGGTTCCTTGAATCCAAAAAAGGAAGGGATAATCCGTATAGAGATTATTATGTCTGGGCTCAAAAAGATACCATTGCTGATTTTATTAACAAAAAAGCCATTACGCTGGATAGTGACAATATCCGGCAGTGGCATGATCCGGGACTAGGGGAAGATTATTATTATGGGTTTTTCTATGGAGGCATGCCTGACCTGAATTTTGATAATCCCAAAGTCCGAGCGGAAATTTATGAAATAGGAAGGTTCTGGCTAGAAGATGTCGGGGTAGATGGTTTTAGACTTGACGCTGCAAAACATATATTTCCCGATGACAGACCGGAAGATAATCATGCTTTTTGGAAAGAATTCAGAGATAGAATGGAAGAAATAAATCCGGATGTTTATCTTGTCGGTGAGGTTTATGACAAAAAAGAGATTGTGGCGCCATACCTTCCAGGATTACCCGCACTTTTCAATTTTGATTTTCATTACACCTTGATTGAATCTTATCAGAAAGAGGATGGGATGCTTTTGGCCAAAAAGCAGAAAGAGATCTTGGATTTTTATCTGAACATTACTGATGAATTTACTGATGCAACATTTTCTTCCAATCATGACCAACCAAGATTATTGAATTCATTGGATGAAAACCCCCGAAAACTCAAACAGGCCATAAATATTCTCATGACCATGCCCGGTGCACCTTACCTTTATTATGGAGAGGAAATCGGAATGTTGGGTAAAAAACCTGATGAAAATATCAGAGAACCTTTTTTATGGGATTTAAAGAATAACGATAAAGGAAGGACATCCTGGATAGAACCGGTTTATTCGATTGATGAGACAGTTACTCCCTTGGCTATTCAGAAATCCATGAGCACTAGTTACTTTAATCATTATAAACAAATTATCAAACTCAGGAATACCAATAGGGCTTTAGCTTTGGGTAAATTGGAGTTGTACCAAGGAAATCTTCCCATGCCGATTATGGCTTTTTTCAGAAACCATGAAGATCAGGACCTTTTTGTTGTACATAATCTCAGCGATCTTGAGCAACGTATCGATGCGCCTGAAGAATATGCTACCACCATCTATGCTTATGGTAATGCTGTATTGGAAGGTGATTCTATAATCCTCCCCGCATTTAGTAGTTTGATTTTGAAATATTGATCAACAAAAAAAAAGGGCGGTGATAAACCTCCCTTTTTTCATTCCATTTCGAATTGAATTTTAAGTCGAAAGAATTTTTGCAATTCTGAAATCATCTTCATCTACTTCTTTACTTCCTATTATTGCTTTTGCTATAGGCGTAAAGACGATTTTGTTGTTTATGATTCCGGCCATTACATCGTACTTGCCATTAATTAATCCCTCTACTGCAGATACGCCCAATTTACTTGCCAACACCCGGTCCAATGAACTTGGAGCTCCTCCTCTTTGTAAATGTCCCAAGATGGTGACTTTGATATCGTAATAGGGGAGTAGTTTTTTTATTTTGGAAGCAATTTCAGTTGCACCGCCACTTTTTCCACCTTCTGCTACAATTACAATATTGGAAGTTTTCATTGCTTTTGTTCTAGCCTTTAATCTCTCTACCAATCTTTCAATAGGCATTTTTTTCTCGGGAATCAATGTAGCTGCCGCGGCACTTCCGATTCCGGCATTGATAGCAATAAAACCGGCATCTCTGCCCATTACCTCTACGAAGAAAAGTCTATCATGTGATGTTGCTGTGTCACGTATTTTATCAATGGCTTGAATAGCTGTATTGCATGCTGTATCGAATCCAATAGTCAGGTCTGTACCTGAAAGGTCATTATCAATTGTCCCCGGTATTCCTATGGATGGAATTCCAAATTCCTTGAAGAATAAGTGCGCTCCTGTAAGGGAGCCATCTCCTCCTATTACGACAAGTCCGTCAATACTGTGCTTTTGGAGATTAGCGAAAGCTTTTTTTCGTCCTTCTTCAGTTCTAAATTCAGCACTTCTGGCAGATTTAAGAAATGTTCCCCCTCTTTCCAGGATATGAGCAATGTTTTTGGATTCAAGTTTTTTGATATCGTCCTGAATCATGCCCTCGTACCCGCGATAAATACCGTACATTTCTAAATTATAAAAAAAACCTGCCCTTACTACTGCCCTGATTGCAGCATTCATACCAGGGGCATCTCCTCCTGAAGTGAGGACACCTATTCGCTTTATTGTTTTTATTTCCATTAAAATTGCGAAGTTAATTGTTCAAACATCAATTGTGCGGCTGCTGGATTAGTTGCCAAGGGGATATTGTGGACATCACAAATTCTCATTAGCATTTGCACATCCGGTTCATGTGGATGTTTATCTAGTGGGTCCCTGAAAAAAATCACCATAGAAAGTTCTTTTTGAGCTGCCATTGCAGCTATTTGAGCATCACCACCTAAAGGTCCCGAGAGAAGTTTTTGAACTTGGAATCCTGCTTTTTCAATATGTGATCCAGTGGTACCTGTTGCAACTAGGTCAATATTTGCATGATGCAATTGGTTTTTAAAGCCACTCAGAAAATGGACCATGTCTGCTTTTTTTCCATCATGCGCAATTAATGCGATTTTCATCCTGTTTTTTTGATTTAATAGGTTCTCGGCCTAAAGTTATGAAAAATTATAAGTTTCACCTTCAGTATAATTTTAATAAATAACTCTCCTAAAAACCGGTTCTTTTTTTAATTAATTCTTATCCATCAAAAAGAATTTAAATTAAATCTTTTTTAATTATTTGTTTTAATTATTTTGGTTCCTTAATTCATTATAAACTTCAATTTATAAGTACTATGAGCCTGATTAAGGAATTTAAAGAGTTTGCGGTCAAGGGTAATGTCGTTGATCTTGCAGTCGCAGTAATTATTGGAGGGGCATTCGGAAAGATTGTTTCTTCTTTTGTTAATGATATTATCATGCCTCCATTAGGAATTCTATTGGGAGGTGTTGATTTCAAAGATTTGAGCATTGTTCTTAGGGATCCATATATCTCTGAGGTTGGAGAAGAAATGGCTGCTGTTACCATCAGCTATGGAAATTTCATCCAAAACGTAGTGGATTTTTTGATCATAGCATTTGTGATTTTTATGGCTATAAAAGCTTTGAATTCTATGAAAAAGAAAAAAGAAGAAGCCCCGGCTCCACCTCCAGCGCCACCTAGAAGTGAGGCTCTATTGGAAGAAATCAGGGATTTACTAAAAAAGTAAAATAAAGAAAGCAGCTTCAAAGCTGCTTTCTTTTTCTAGTTGTTTTTATCTCGTCCTCTTTGCATTCTGTACACCTGTCGCGTAAATTCCCTGTTCACACCGCCAAGTTTTACAGCTTGAACGGGGGTAATGATTTTTACAATCTCATCCATAAACAATTTTTCCCTATCCAAAAGATCTTGTTGTAATTTCAATCTTTGCGCTATCATTTCCTTTGCTTTGGATTCAGTAATTTCTTCAGAGGAGCTTCGGTTGATTGTAGAAAGTTGATTCATCAACTTGCCTCTTTCTTCGTTGAATTCATTGAATACAGGCCAGAATTTTTCTGCTTGTTCTGCCTTTAGGTCAAGCCGATTCGTAATAAATGCAACTCTCGCAGCTTCCAGTTTTTCTTTGTCATATGATGATGTGGGCCTTTGGGCCATTAGGTTTATGTTGCTAATGACTGTAAGGAGAAATATGAATGTAAGTTTTTTCATGATAATTTATTTAATACCACCAATCTTCTTCTAATTGATCATTGCTATTTGGGTCAGATGTGCCCCATTCCATGCTAATTATTTCATCAAGGATCTCATTTGGGTTTTCACCCAAGGATAGAATATCCTCTGTCTGCCAATATCCGGAGCTTATATAAAGGTCTATTTCTTGATTTAGATTGGTTTCATAAGATGTTTCCTGAATAATGTCATTATTCAAAACAAATAAAAATATTCCTAGAACTATGACTGCAGCAGCCGAAAGAGAGCTTACAAGGGAATACATCCGGGTTTTTCTTTTGGTATTTTCAAGTAGTATCTTTCCGGGAAGATCTCCGAAATATCCCTCAGGTGTCTTGAAAATATTATTTTTATCTGATTTTTTCATGGTTCCGATTGTTAGACAGAAATCAAGCCAATAAGTTTATTCTGTTTTAAGTTCATTTTCAATTTTCTTGCTGGCAAGATGGTAACTTGCTTTTAAAGCACCAACTGAGGTTTCGGTGATTTGGCTGATTGCTTCATAGCCAAGGTCTTCAAAGTATCTCAAGTTGAAAACAAGTCTTTGTTTATCCGGTAATTTTAAAAGGGCTTTTTGAAATTTTTTTTCGATGTCATCAGCAGAAATCATACTTGAGTGGTCAAGATAGTTCCTCATTACTGCTGTATGGTCTTCGATTGGAAAGAAAAATCTTTTCTTTTTTCTTTCAAGGAAATTGAGACTTTCGTTGACAGCAATTCTGTAAAGCCAGGTAAACAAAGAAGAGTTGCTATGGAATTTATTAAGATTTTTGAATGCTTTGACAAAGGTGTTTTGTGTTAAATCATCCGCGTCTTCATGGATAATGACCATCTTACGAATAACTCCATAAATCCTTTTTTGATACATTTCAATCAAAATCCTATATCCTTTCTCCCTTGTATCAGGGTTTTGAATCAATTGTAAAAGTTCTAAATCGCTAATTGAAATCATTCGGTTCTTTGACAGAAGAAAACTGAATAGGTTTAACCCCTTAAGGTCAAATATTTCAACAATTTATCATTTATAGGAATTGAGCAGCTTCATTCGTGCAAATAAAAAAACCGCTACACGGTTATGAATTAACGGGTAGCGGATTAATTGGCTATCTGATTTTAAGAAATACTGGGTCAGATTTCAAGAATATAGTCCAGAATTCCTGCATTTTTCCCTTTAGGCCTGGTAACTAACAGAGGAAATTGATCGTTGAGTTGAATCAGTCTTTCTGCCATGCTGCCTATAAATAGGGCTGTGGCAGCAGTTCGTCCTTTTGCCCCGATAATGATGGAATCAGCCTTAATTTCTTTTGCCTTCGATATGATATCCTCAACCGGATCGTCATCTTCGTCTTGGGTATAAACGGGCGTGATTTTAATATTTTTTGTATCTATTTTTCTGATGAATTTTTTGAAGTTGATTTCGGCGTGCATCAGCATGATGGCAGTAAATTCCTTATAACTTTTACCTGTGAAGTGATAGCCTGAGGGCACTGTGAATACATTTTGACAGACAATTTCAGCATTCCCCCCGTATTTTTCAACAATCATGATAGCTTCCTCCATAGCATCTTTGGAATAGTCGGAAAAATCACTGGGTACCAAAAGTTTATCCATTTTGGGAACGGAATTTTCCGGAATAATCAAAAGGGAACAGCTAGCTCTTCTAGCCAATCTTTGCGAGACAACTCCTGTACCGGGCAGATTGACTTTTCTACCGACGAGTATCATGTCTGCTGATTTTTCATGTGCCAGTTTGAGGATTTTTTTTGATAACTGCCCTTCTTTGACTATGTAGGAAAATTCCACATTTTCTTGGTCACCAAACGTTTTATCTACTATTTCCTTCATTTGCATTTTTCTTTCTTCGACCATATTGTCGATTAAATGAGGAAACTCCTCTAAAACATCCTTTGGAATATTCAGGTTTCTAATTACGTTAGTAAAGTAAATTTTCTTGGTTTGGTTGACTTTCGAAATGAAAGATGCAAATTTTACGAGTGTAATGTCCAATTCACTCTGATCCAGGCAAACTATAAGTTTCTTTATTTGATACATCTTCTTTGGCCTTATCGAACCACAAAATTAAGCGAATTCTATCATGATTCGAGTATTTTTTTAAAATATTATTCCGAAATAATGAAATAACAATGTGCTGAACGAGTTATTATTTTGAATTTTTGATTTCATATAACAATGAAATGAATCCCAACCCAGTTCAATAGGGAATAAAAAACAATAAATTTTTTATTCCTAATAAAAGTACTGATTAAATGTTTTGTACAAAATGATTATTGGTGATTTTGTTATAGAACTTATAAAAACCAACTAAACCTACCTATTCACAAATAAGCTAGATTCGAGATCATGATATCATTAAAACGAATACTGGTTTAATTCGTATATTTGCTCAAATGGCTCAGGTCGCTGACATGTTCCAACTTCACAATTAAAAAACAATGCCGAGTGAAGCCCTTTTCAAAAACAGGCCTCACCCTGTTCAGATAGCTATCTGTACAGGGCCTCGAATCTCAGGATTCAGGATAACAGTGGACGTTTGCGGATTTAAGGCAGCTCAAATCTTGTCAATAAAGAGGTTTGGTAACACTCTAAGGCCTGGGCCTTTTTATTTTTTCCACTAAGTTTTTTTGACTTTCTTTTGCAATTCCCAACAAATAAATGCCGGAAAAATAAATTACAGTGATCAATATCGAGCGAATAATGAGATCTGTTAATCCAGCTTGCCTACTTTGAAAAATAAAAAATTGTAAAGCAAAAGTAGCCATACCCAAACCAAATATTTTTGCCATATCGACGGAGAAAGGATCAAATCCTAATCTGACTTTTATGTAGGCGTATTTAATGATGTTATAAATTAAAAGGGAAAGAAATGAAGCCACTGCAGCGCCTTCAATTCCAAAAGATGGGATGAGTATTAAATTCAATACAATGACTGCAAGGCACATAATAAGCGTGGCGGTGATATTGAAAATGTAATATTTGGAAAACACTATGATTTCACCGTTTACTGAAAAAAGAATGTCAGACATTTTTGCAAGGCCAATCCAAAGGACCACCCATTTTCCCGTTTCATAAACGGTATTGTTTGGTACAAAAAAGTAAAGATTGTCAATATTTGACCAGATTCCCAGGAATAGGAGCAGACAGATTAAAAACTGATGAACTGCCACGTCTTTATACAGTTTATTGATTTTAGAAAATTCTTTGCCTGCGAAATGCTCTGCAATTACCGGCATAGCTACTTGTGAAATTGCTCTTCGGGGCAATTCAATTACGATAGCAATGGAAAAGGCGATGGTATAGATCGCATTGGCATCCAAACCAATCATCGAACTGACCATCAGGCTGTCAATTTTCATGATAAGTACCGAACCCGCAGTCCCTAAAAGGGTAATCAAGCTGTATTTTAGAAAATCTGTTCTGAAGCCTTTTGGGAAAGAAGAGAGATCAAAATCTACTTTGAAAATATTAATTTTAACCATATAGCCGATCATTCCCAAAAGGGAAATCAGATAAAGGATTGCCAATCCCCAGATCATCTGTTCAAAGCTTAGCCATTCGAAAAAATATAGCCCGATTAATATGGCTACTGAAATCCTGTTTACTACCTCCCTGAAAAAAGTAGGAACGGCAATCTTCATAAAAGACCTGCAAAATGCATCCAGAATGGTGTTCATCACTGAAAACAAAGTGATAAAAAGAACTACCCCCAAAAAATCAATCACCTCGGGAGAATTGGTCGCAAAAGCTAATACAATCTGATTTTTAAAGATCAAAAACAATAAGGAAACCACAGAGAACCCCGCAAAAGTCAATAAGAGACTCATGGTGAAAAAAGCATATTTACTATCCTTTACCGAAGGGAAAAAGCGTGTAATTCCGTTTCCAATTCCCAATTGGGCAATAGGTACTATCAATAAAGCCATGTCCTGTAGTGTTCTGAAAAGACCAATTTCCTCAGGTTGTAATACAAAAGGCAATAGCCAAAGTACATTGAGATAGCCAATCACCACTCCTATATAGGAAAAGAGCGTAGTCAATAAGCTTTGGCGGGCCAATGATTTCATGGAAAGTAAAAATAGAAATATAGATGGATTTTATATTGTTTGATGAAAGGTCAATTCTTTGAATCAAGAAGTAAAGTTTAGCTGGCGGAAGCAAGTATATTGCAGAATTCTTTTGGTACTTTGTCCACAGGGATTCGTTTTCCCCTAAGGCCGATTTTTTCGAATTTATACCCCAAAGGTCTGAGTATTTCAAAAATCTCTTCAGGTTCGTAACCCCCAGCCAGACAAGCTTCACTGTTGATTTCTATCAAAAGGCATGGCTTATTCTTTTTTAAAGTTTCGCTTGCTCCTTTCAGAACATGAAGTTCCGCTCCTTCGACATCTATTTTGATGAAATCCACGGTCCTACATTCCAATTGGCTCAATTGATTATCCAATGTGTCTAAAATGATTTCCTGAATCATCACGGTATGCGATTGGGTTGGAAACATGGTATTGACACCTTCATTGTCCCCGGCCTTACCAAATAGATTCAGTTTTCCCGGTTTATCAGATAATCCGTTTTTATTTGGGATCAGCGTATTCTTATATTTTGGATTCATTGCGAAATTGTTTTTGAGCTGGATAAATAATTCATCCATTGGCTCAAACGCAATAACTGTTCCTGATGGACCGGTGTTTTTTGCCGCCCATAGACTATATTCTCCCTGATTTGCTCCTACATCAATGACTGTATCGCCTTGTTTGATAATATCTTCCAAAACAAAAATAGGACCCCAATCATGCGCACCCCTCCAATAAATAGCAGCTCCCATGCTTTTGGAAATATCCACTCTCATGCTGATTCCCCGGAATTTGAAGGTCCTCCATTCAGGTTTCAAATAATTTGATTCAAATAATTTTCTGATCATTTGGACCAAAAAATATCCTCCCGGAATGATATATAGATTTCTGGCAAATGAAGCAGCTAGTTTTTCCATGTACAATCTTGGTTCATTATTCAAAGATCAGCGAAGATAAAAGCATCTTCTTCCTGTTTTCCAAAGGATACTTTTCTATAATCCGTTCCCGAGCTTTTAGGTTGACTTGGTAAGGCTGTGGCAGTTCAAGAATCCTCCTGATCAGTTTTTCCAATAAATTGATATCTCTATATTCCAGTATATATCCGGTTTCCCCGATAATTTCGGGGATAATATTTACTTTACTTCCAATTGGGGTGCATCCGCATAACAT
>CAZLJT010000012.1:0-1488 GCA_964559905.1 uncultured Aquiflexum sp. | reverse complement strand
AAAGCGCACAACCAAAGCCTTCAAAAACGGATAATTGAAAATAAAATTTCACTATTTGGTACTCCGCCTTTAGTTTTTCCGGGTTTAGGTTTCCAAGAAAATGAACATTCTCTGTTTTTAAATTAAATAATTCAGGTTTACTCATGCCTGCAATTTTGAATATACATTCAGGAAATCTCTTCGCTAATTCCATAATCAAATCACCGCCTTTAAGCATATACTGTTCTGAGGAGAGTACAGCCAGAAAAGTATTTGGGTTTTTGGTGATATTTTGGTTTGGTTTCCAGAATTCCGGATCAAAACCATTAGGGATCACAGAATGAGGGGTTTTTAAATAAGGGAAATGATGTAGAAATCCATTTTTTATAGTTGTTCCTTTTTGGAAAAAATCATTACCTGAGCTGACCAATGAATGGCTTACCGGAAGCAATTTTGTGGCCCAGCCATAGGATTTTTCGCAAAACCATTTCAAAAGAGGGATTCTTAAACTGCCATAATTCATCTCAGGGATAGATGCACAGTCTGTTCCATGCAAAATAATATAAACAGGTTTTTGAAATAATTTCCCCAACAAACCGGGGAAAAATGACCAATAACCTCCAAAATGAACCAAAACCAAATCCATATTATTGATATTGATCAGCACATTGAAAAATTGCTGAACCATAAAAATTGGCGCCAGTTCTTTTCTTCTCCAATTGTAAGAATCAATGGTCAGATCAAAATTTTTGGAAAGAAAAATAATGTCCTGTTGAACAAAGGACTGAAATGAGGGTGTGACTAATAAAACTTTCGGTTTTCTCATTAGCTTTCAGCCTTATTGATCCTATAAAAAGAAAAACCTATGCTGCCTAGGAGAAGTAAAACGACCAGGTATTGAAGAATTATAGTAAGGGTTTTGGTGGAGTAATAGCTTTTCGGTTCAAAACTCATTTTTACCACTGACTGACCTACCGGAACTACAATGCCCCGCAAAAGGTAATTGGTTCTGATAAGCTCTGATTCTTCTCCGTTGACAAATACCTTCCATCCTTTTGGATAATATATTTCTGAAAACACAACCAATCCACCTTTCTCGGCATTTACAGAATAACTGAGCTCATTCGGTTTCCTGTCAGTTAATTCCACCTGTCCTGATCCGGATTGTACTTTGCCGAATTCTTCTTCATTTATCGTTGCATTTATTTTGGTGTCGATGTCACTGATCAGCCTGATTTCCTCGGCATCGGAGATAACATGCTTTATATTGGACGGAAACCATGCGATGCCATTGGCTTTTGGATTTTGAAAAACCGCATTTTCTGCATTTCCAGCAATGATATATTTGGTGTTGAGCATATTCAATGAATTCAAACCATCCCAGTCAAAATCTCCTTCCTGTGCTTTTTGGATAAAAGTCTGTATTTCAGGACTGATCACATTCTCTATCAATTCCTGATAACGTTTCATTTTTGCTCCGTGATATCCGCCTACACTGTTGAAATAATA
>CAZLJT010000011.1:0-31348 GCA_964559905.1 uncultured Aquiflexum sp. | reverse complement strand
CAAGTTTGAAAAATAGAATTGGGGTAGTACATTTGCAGTGTTTATCAAAAAACGTGCACTAAACTGTTTAATAAGTAATAAATATGACGATCAAGCGCTCATTATTAAGTGTTCCCTTAAGGTTAAGCACATGGTTACTGGTGTTTCTCCTTTCCATGGGGTCACAGGCCTTTGCGGTCAATTCCGATGTTTCTGATAGTGAAGAGGCGATTGCAGCTGGTAAATCTATTTTCAATGCCAATTGTAGAACCTGTCACAGATTGGACCAAAAGAATATTGGTCCGGCTCTAAGGGGAGTTTCAGACCGTCACTCGATTGAATGGAACAAGAGTTTCATCAGAAATTCCCAGGCTTTGATCGCATCCGGCGATCCTGAAGCTGTGGCTATTTACAATGAATTCAATCAATTGGCCATGCCATCCCATGAATTCCTTTCTGATGAAGATGTAATGAACCTTTTATCATACATTGAATATGGTGATAAAGCAGATCCTGCTGCCGCAGCAGCTACCGGAGGAGAAGCAGGTCAAGCAGGAGGAGGAGGCGGTATTCCAAGTGAATATCTGACAATTATTTTGTCAGTTTTAGTGGTTGTATTGCTATTGATACTTGTAGTGTTGGGTTTAATTATTTCCATACTTACAAAGTATCTTTCCAATCAGAATTTGGATGAGGTTGATGCTGAATTTGTCAACCAAAAATTTGATTTCAAAAAAATATTGAGATCCGATGCCTTTGTAATTATCATTACCACTCTTGTGGTGGCTTTTGTTGCCAAATCAGGAATTGATCAATTATATACCATTGGAGTTCAGCAAGGATATGCGCCAGCGCAACCCATAGCTTTTTCACATCAACTTCATGCCGGTCAATATGAAATGGAATGCCAATATTGCCACACCGGTGTAGAAATTGGTAAATCTGCCAATATACCATCTGCCAATATTTGTATGAACTGTCATGCGCATATTCAGAATGTAGGAGGAAAAGAAGGAATTTCTCCCGAAATCCAGAAAATCTATAATGCAGTTGACAACAATCAACCCATTGAATGGGTCAGAATACACAATCTTCCTGATTTAGCTTATTTCAATCACTCTCAACATGTCGCTGTTGGCGGCATGGAATGTCAAACCTGTCATGGCCCGATTGAAGAAATGGAAGTGGTCTATCAGCACAGTTCACTGACAATGGGATGGTGTATAGACTGTCACAGACAGACCGAAATCAAATCGCAGGGTAATGAATATTATGATAAATTGGTTCAGCTTCATTCTGAGTCAAAAAATGCTTTGAAAGTCAAAGACATTGGCGGTTTAGAATGTGCGAAGTGCCACTATTAATTTAAATCAATTCAGAACGTACTCTTCTTGATTATACAATGAAAGAAAATAAAAAGACCTACTGGAAAGGGTTAGAAGAACTAACAAATGATCCGGAGTTTGTCAAAAATGCAGATAGAGAATTTCCTGAAATGCCTTCCTCTCTTAATTCTGAAGAAGGACCTTCAAGAAGGGATTTTTTAAAACTTATGGGTTTCAGCCTTGCGGCAGCATCTTTGGCTGCATGTGAAGCTCCGGTAAGAAAAGCAATCCCATATGTCAACAAGCCTGTTGATATCAATCCTTCGATTCCCAATTATTATGCATCAACCTTTTCTTCAGGTGGTGATTATGCCTCTATAGTAGTAAAAACCAGAGAAGGTAGACCGATTAAAATTGATGGAAATGAATTGTCACCAATCAATAAAGGTGGTGTCAATGCTATTGTGGAAGCCTCAGTTTTATCTTTATATGATAAAGAAAGACTTTCGGGACCACATATCAATGGTGAAAAAGTCGAATGGACCGTCTTGGATTCTGAAGTAAAAAGCAAACTGGCTTCATCCGGTCAGGTAAAGATTGTTTCAAACACTGTACTTTCCCCTTCGACCCAACTCACACTCAATCAACTTGCGGAAAAATTTGGTGCTGAAATCATCACTTATGATCCATTATCAAATTTTGGTATCAGTAGTGCTGCAAAAACCACCTATGGCGTTGATGGCCTGCCAAGTTATCATTTTGATAAATCAAGCGTTATTGTCAGTTTCGGTGCGGATTTTCTAGGCACTTGGATTTCTCCTATAGAATTCGCTAAACAGTATAGTAAAGGAAGGAAGATTTCTAAAGAAAAGCCGGTCATGTCCCGTCATTTCCAATTTGAATCAACCCTATCTTTAACAGGTGCTAATGCTGATTACAGAACGCCAATAAAACCATCTCAGAGTGGTTTGGCGGTATTGTCATTGTATAACTCCTTAGCAAAGCTAGCAGGTGGACCTACAGTTTCAGGTCCCGCTGTGGAAGTGGAATACCTTGAGAAGGCTGCGAAAGAACTTTGGGCAAATAGAGGGAAATCCTTGGTGGTTTCAGGATCCAATGATCCAAATGTTCAGATCCTAATCAATGCCATCAATGACCTTCTTCAAAACAATGGTGTGACTGTGGATTTTTCCAAACCATCATACTACAGAAAAGGTGATGATGCGAAAATGAACCAATTTGTCGCAGATCTTAATGCAGGAAGAATTGGCGGAGTGATTTTTTATAACTGTAATCCTGTTTATGATTTTGCCAAAGGTGCAGAGATTGCCGGGGGATTGTCCAAGGTCAAGGTTTCAGTAACCACAAACGGCACAATGGATGAGACTGCATCTTTAGTACAATATATAGCTCCGGATCATCACTATTTAGAGTCCTGGAATGATTTTAATCCTAAAAATGGAGAATATAGCTTGGCTCAGCCGGTTATTTCACCACTTTTTAATACCAGACAGGCTCAGGATTCTTTCTTGGTTTGGTCTGATTCAGGTGTAAACTATTATGACTTCTTACAGGAAAATTGGAAATCAAGTTTATTTGGATCCCAATCTGAAATAACCGGATTCCAGGAGTTTTGGGACAGATCTCTTTTCAATGGTGTGTATTCTGTTCCTTCTGAATCTTCTGCTGTTTCAGGTTTTGCTGATATTTCAGTAGCAGCTTCGGCAGTTTCTAAAGCATATAAAGCATCAAGTGAGGGAGTCGAATTAAGTATTTATACCAAAGTCGGAATTGGTAATGGTACTTTCGCCAATAACCCTTGGCTTCAGGAAATGTCCGATCCTATTTCAAAGGCAACTTGGGATAACTACCTGACAGTATCACAAAAGTGGGCCAATGAAAACGGGTTGAAAATGGCCGAGGGTGCAACCAGAAAGGCTAAAATTACCGTAAGCGGAAAGTCTTTGATTGTACCCATAATGGTGCAGCCGGGGCAAGCTTATGGGACTATAGGTTTAGCCCTTGGTTATGGTCGTGTCAAAGCCGGGAAAGTCGCCAATGGAGTTGGTGTAAATGCCTATGAGCTCTTGGACAGTACCAAAGGTTTTGTAAATTTTGATATTACGGAAGGTGTAAGTGTGGAGCTTTTAGCAGATACATATAAAATCGCTCAAACCCAGACCCATCAGACCTATATGGATAGAGAGTATGTCATTCAAGAGGCTACTCTTCCTGAATACAAGGAAAATGCATCAGCCGGAAGATACCATCCCAAAGTTTACATGGAAGGTGAGTTTGTAAAGCCTTCTAAGATTTCTTTGTGGAAAGGTCATCAGTATAGCCAACACCATTGGGGTTTGGCAATTGATATGAATTCTTGTATCGGTTGCGGAGCTTGTACGGTAGCCTGCCAAGTCGAAAACAATGTATCTGTAGTTGGAAAGCAGGAAGTTCTCAATAGAAGAGAAATGGCTTGGTTGAGAATTGATAGATACTATAGTTCTCCTGAAGGTGCTTCCACAAGCCAGGAACTTGAAACTGCAGCTGAAAATCCTGAGGTAACATTCCAGCCGATGATGTGTCAGCACTGTAATAATGCGCCTTGCGAGACTGTTTGTCCAGTTGCTGCTACTACCCATTCTTCCGAAGGTCTTAATCAAATGACTTATAACAGATGTATTGGTACGAGATATTGTGCCAACAACTGTCCATATAAAGTAAGGAGATTCAATTGGTTCAAATATCATGACAACAAAGATTTTGCAACAGTCAATGTTGCACAGAATGATGATATGGGCAAAATGGTATTGAATCCTGACGTTACTGTAAGGGCTAGGGGGGTCATTGAAAAATGTTCTATGTGTGTTCAAAGAATCCAATCAGGCAAGCTTACTGCCAAAAGAGAAGGCAGAAAGGTACAGGACGGTGAAATTACAACAGCTTGTGCTACTGCTTGTCCGACAGAAGCGATTGTTTTTGGGGACATGAATGATTCCAATAGTAAAATCACAAAAATGCTCAAAATCCAAGAAGAAACGACTTCAGCGATAAAAGAGGTGAATGAGGAAAGGGCATATCATGTGATTGAATACCTTAATGTAAGCCCTAATGTGTGGTATTTTACAAAAATCAGAAATAAGGATAAATCAGAAGCGTAATTAAATAATTTTATAAGATATGCAGGTTACTTCATCCGTACGCGAGCCGCTGATTACTGGCGGGAAAACCTTAAAAGACGTCACACACGATATTTCCAGACAAGTAGAAGGTAAACCAAGTATGTCTTGGTTGCTCGCTTTTCTTGTTTCAGTCGGTGCATTGGTGCTTGGCTTTTTAGCTTTGGCAGCCACCCTCTGGGAAGGTATTGGTATGTGGGGTCTGAACAAAACTGTTGGTTGGGCTTGGGATATCACAAACTTTGTTTGGTGGGTCGGTATCGGTCACGCCGGTACATTGATCTCAGCTGTACTCTTACTGTTCAGACAAAAATGGAGAATGGCGATCAACAGGGCAGCAGAGGCCATGACGATTTTCGCCGTAATCTGTGCGGCCATGTTCCCAATCATTCACATGGGGCGTCCCTGGCTTGGCGCTTATTGGGCGCTTCCACTTCCCAATACATTTGGTTCGTTGTGGGTTAATTTCAATTCTCCCTTATTATGGGATGTTTTTGCCATTTCAACATATTTCTCAGTTTCACTTGTTTTCTGGTATGTCAGCTTAGTCCCTGACTTTGCGACAATCAGAGATAGGGCAACCGGAATCCGAAAATCAATTTATGGCGCTTTAGCCCTTGGATGGGACGGAGCCGCAAAAACTTGGAGCAGATTTGAGGCAGTTGCATTGATTTTAGCAGGTTTGGCTACCCCACTTGTTTTATCAGTACACACAATTGTATCCTTTGACTTTGCAACTTCAGTAATTCCTGGTTGGCATACTACCATCTTTCCTCCCTATTTTGTGGCTGGAGCCATTTTCTCAGGTTTTGCGATGGTATTGACCCTGATGATAGTAACCAGAAAGGTTTTTCACCTGGAAGATTATATCACTATTGGGCATATAGAATTGATGAATATTGTAATTATCATCACAGGTTCGATTGTAGGTATTGCTTATATCACAGAATTCTTCATGGCTTGGTATTCCGGAGTTGCTGCTGAACAGTATGCTTTCATGAATAGGGCTTTTGGTCCTTATGCATGGGCTTATTGGATTATGATGACATGTAATGTGATTTCTCCGCAACTTTTTTGGATCAAAAAAATCAGAACTTCCATTGTAGCTACTTTCATACTTTCATTGGTAGTAAATACAGGGATGTGGTTTGAAAGATTTGTGATTATTGTAACCTCATTGCACAGGGATTTTCTCCCTTCTTCTTGGGCCATGTTTTATCCAACCTTGTCCGACATTGGAGTTTACCTATTTACCTTTGGTTTGTTTTTCACCTTCTTCTTCTTGTTTGCGAAGTTTTTCCCGGCGATCAATATGTTTGAAGTAAAATCAATTTTAAAATCTTCCTCAAAAAAAATAAATAAATAAAAGCATGGAAAGAGATAAAAATTTTATCCTCGGAGTGTATGAAGATGAGGATGTTTTAATGGATGCGGTGATTAAAATCAGAAAAGCAGGGGTCAAAATCCATGAGGTTTATTCACCATTTCCTGTACATGGCTTGGATGAAGTGCTTGGATATAAAAGAAGCCGTTTGCCCATAGCAGCGTTCCTTTTTGGAATGTTAGGGACAATCCTGGCTTTAACCATGCAATTTTACATGATGAAATTTGATTGGCCGATGATTATTGGTGGAAAGGACTTTGCTGCTTTTCCTTCATTTATCCCTGTCACTTTTGAAATGACAGTGCTTTTGGCCGCATTTGGAATGGTTGGGGTTTTCTTGATATCAAGCAATCTTAAGCCTTGGGGACAACCAAAAATATTTGATTTAAGGATCACTGATGATAAGCATGTCTTGGCTATCGATTTGGCCGTTAATGCTAATTTCGGTGAGGAAAAACTTAGGGAAGTACTTAAATCAGCAGATGCTTCTGAAGTAAATAAAAAAAGTTTTGAATAGGTAATTGGAGAATATGAAAATCAGACATTTTATATATTTAATCGGTTTAGTGACTTTATCTATTGGGATGCTGTCATGTGGAGCCTCAGGAGATAATCCAGGATATGAATATGCTCCTCAAATGTATAATTCAGTGGCATATGAACCCTTGAATCAAATTGTAAATGAAGATGAAGGAGGCTGGCTTTCTTCTAGGGAAGATGGTAAGGGTGAATTTTTCAACAGCAACATCAATAATCCTCATAGAATGAATATGAGAGAACCTGTTGCTAACACTGTTCCAAGAACCAAGGATGGTGCCCTTCCATATAGATTGAAGGCCTTTGAATTGGAAGAAGCTGCTTTAAACGAAAATCCAATCGAACTTTCAGACAAAGTTCTGGCTGAAGGTAAAGTATTGTACACACAATATTGCGCAACTTGTCACGGTCCAGGGGGAGAAGGGAATGGAAAAGCAGGAGAGGTTGTTGGAGGTGTCGCCAACTTGAAAGGTGGCGCATACATTAATTTACCCGAAGGACATATTTTCCATGTGATAATGAAGGGTAAAGGAAGAATGGGAGCCCACGGTTCTCAGATCCCCCAAGAAAGAATTTGGAAAATTGTTCACTATGTCAAACAAGAAATTCAAAAACAATAATCATGGCGCACGGTACAAAGAATTATAATTTGGATCAAAAATTTGATTTTACAGCTGCGCTGAAAAAATCAATCCTCATTACATTAGCTATAGGGGCAGTTATCCTGGCTGTTGGGATTATCTTGGCAATGACAGGGGGTCATGAACATGCAGAGGGAGATGGACATGCTTTTCATTGGTATCAGAGGCTTTATGCCAATATTTGGATCAATAATGTTTACTTTACAGGTATTTCAGTTATTGGTGTTTTCTTCTTTGCTATCCAATATGCTGCTCAAGCTGGGTGGTCTGTAGCTTTAAAGAGAATTATGTTATCTCTTGGTTATTGGTTGCCAATAGCCGGAGTCCTAATGATAGCGAGTTTCTTTTTGATTAACCATGATATTTTCCATTGGACACACGCTTATTTATTTGATAAATCAAGCCCTGAGTTCGATTACATCATTGATGGCAAAGGATCTTATTTCTACTGGCCTATGGAAAAAGGGACATTTCCTTTATTCTTTGTTATTCGGATGGTATTGTTTTTTGGATTTTGGGTTTTCTTCTTCAATAAATTGAAATCTTTATCCTACGAAGAAGATCTTCAGGGAGGAACACAATACTATTATAGATTAAGAAAGTGGTCAGCAATATTTTTGATTTTCTTTGCTGTATCTTCTTCTGTATCCGCATGGGACTGGGTGTTGTCAATAGATACTCATTGGTTCTCTACCATGTTTGGATGGTATGTATTTTCTTCATGGTTTGTAGCCGGTTTGTCCGCTATCACTTTAGTTACTCTCTTCTTGAAGGGGAAAGGGTATCTTGAAATGGTGAATGAAAATCACATTCATGATTTGGGTAAATTTGTATTCGCTTTCTCTATATTTTGGACTTATATCTGGTTTTCCCAGTTTTTGTTGATCTATTATGCACACATTCCTGAAGAGACTTTTTATTTTGTAGAAAGACTCCAAAGTGATGTGTACAGCCCGTTCATTTTTGTAAATCTAGGTTTAAACTTCTTCCTGCCTTTCCTTGTTCTAATGACACGTGATGCAAAAAGGCATGGTGTATTTCTTAAATTGATTTGTTCCTTGATTATCTTAGGTCATTGGTTTGATTTCTTCTTAATGATTCAGCCAGGAACTCTTGGTCAAAATGGAGGATTTGGTTTAATGGAAATAGGTATGTTATTGGTATATGGTTCCGCTTTTGTATTTGTTGTAATGAACAATCTTTCCAAAAGGAATCTAGTTGCCAAAAACCATCCCATGTTGGAAGAAAGTTATCATCATCACATTTAATTATCCGAAAAATTTAAAATTATGTACGGATTACTAATTACAGTAGGTATAATATTATTACTATCCATAATATGGATGGTTTACAGGATTCAGACACTTGTGTCTGTAGTAAAAGGTAGCGACAAGAAAATTGCTTCAGGAAGTAATAAAATAAATGCCTTTCTATTTATCGTTTTCCTTGTAGGTGGTGGTGGTTGGATGATTTGGTATTCCATAAAAGAATTTGACAATTATCAGCTTCCCATTGCTTCTGAACATGGAATGGTTACTGACCAATTGTTTTGGATTACCATGGCGATAACGGGTATTGTGTTTTTAATTACTCACGTACTCTTATTTTGGTTTCCCTATAAATATCAATATACAGAAACCAGGAAAGCGTCTTTCTATCCTGACAACAATAAGTTAGAACTTATCTGGACTATCGTTCCTGCTTTTGTTCTTGCAGCCCTCGTTATAGGTGGCTGGAAGGCTTGGTCTGATATTACAAAACCTGCTCCTGAAAACTCACACGTAGTCGAATTGATGGGTTATCAGTTTGCTTGGGAGGTACGCTATCCGGGCTTGGACAATGTTTTGGGAGAAAATGATTACAGACTTACCAATGCATCAAATGTATCAGGTGTAGACTTCTCTGATAAGAATTCTTTCGATGATTTTTCTTCACCCGTAGTGATTATCCCAAAAGGTGAACCTGTATTGTTCAGGATCCGGGCTAGAGATGTATTACACTCCGTATTTGCACCTCACATGCGATTGAAGATGGATGCCGTGCCTGGAATGCCTACAAGATTTTGGTTTACAGCTACAAAAACCACGGAAGAGATGAGAGCTGAATTGGATGACCCTGAATTTGTTTATGAAATAGCCTGTACAGAGATTTGCGGTAGAGGACATAATGCAATGAGAAGGGAGTTGAGAGTGGTAGAGCCTGATGAATACAGAAAGTGGCTGTCAGAGCAAAAACCTTACATTGTCAATAATCCTGCATTGGTTTCTGATCTACCTATTGAATTAAAAGAATTGGCTGATATTACTATCAGTGAATATAAGAAGTAATTAAATTATATCATTATTATGGCAACAGCTCACACTGCTACACACAGTGATACTTCTCACGATCATCATGATCATGAGCATCACGAAAACTTTATAACAAAGTATATCTTCACCCAGGACCATAAAATGATCGGTAAACAGTTTCTGATTACCGGAATGTTTTGGGCAATAATAGGCGGTTTATTATCCTTGATTTTTAGACTTCAATTAGGTTTTCCTGAGATGGATCTTGGATGGTTAAGGCCTGTATTAGGAGGGTGGATTTCTCCTGATGGCAAATTGGATCCAGAGTTTTACTTGGCTCTCGTAACCATGCACGGTACCATAATGGTGTTCTTTGTACTTACAGCCGGATTGAGTGGTACGTTTTCCAATTTTCTGATTCCATTGCAAATCGGAGCTAGAGATATGGCTTCTGGTTTTATGAATATGTTATCGTATTGGTTCTTCTTTTTATCAGGAGTAATCATGTTTATTTCCTTGTTTATTGAAACTGGACCAGCTTCTGGTGGTTGGGTGGTTTATCCACCTCTATCAGCATTGGAACAAGCGATGCCAGGGTCTGGCTTGGGAATGACTCTTTGGCTCATTGCCATGACTTTTTTCATAGCTTCATCCTTATTGGGTGGAATTAATTACATTACTACTGTAATAAATTTGAGGACAAAAGGAATGTCTTTTTCAAAGCTTCCTTTGACCATTTGGGCGTTTTTCTTAACTGCAATTATTGGTTTACTTTCGTTCCCTGTTTTATTTTCAGCAGCGCTTCTGTTGGTGTTTGATAGAAGTTTTGGGACAAGTTTTTACCTTTCTGATATTTACATAGGTGGTGAAGCTTTGCCAAATACGGGTGGAAGTCCTGTTCTCTACCAGCATTTATTCTGGTTTTTAGGACACCCTGAAGTGTATATCGTATTGTTGCCGGCATTAGGTATAACCTCCGAAATTATCGCTACCAATTCAAGAAAACCTATCTTCGGTTATAAAGCCATGATAATTTCCATGTTGGGAATTACTATACTTTCGTTCGTTGTTTGGGCACACCATATGTTTGTGTCAGGGTTAAATCCTTTCTTGGGTTCAATATTTATGTTCCTTACCCTAATCATAGCGATACCTTCTGCAGTTAAGGTCTTTAATTACCTTACTACACTTTGGAGAGGTAATCTGATCTTTACTCCCGGAATGTTGTTTTCTATAGGATTGGTTTCTTTCTTTATCTCAGGTGGTTTGACTGGTATTTTCTTAGGAAATTCTGCAATCGATATACAATTGCATGATACTTATTTTGTGGTAGCACACTTTCACCTTGTAATGGGTTCTGCTTCTTTCTTTGGATTGATGGCTGGTGTTTATCATTGGTTCCCTAAAATGTTTGGTAGAATGATGGATGCCCGTCTTGGTTATATCCATTTCTGGTTAACCTTTGTCGGGGTTTATCTTGTATTTTTCCCAATGCACTACATCGGAATTGCTGGGTTCCCAAGAAGATATTATTCATGGACTGGATTTGAGTTCTCAAATATGTATACTGACCTTAACATGTTTGTCTCTATAGCTGCAATACTTACTTTTGGAGCTCAGTTGATATTCCTATTCAATTTCTTCTATTCAATGTATAGAGGTAGAGTTGCCTCTTTGAATCCATGGAGATCAACTACATTGGAATGGACGACTCCTTTACATCCCGGACATGGTAACTGGCCCGGAGAAATTCCTGCTGTTTACAGATGGCCATATGATTATTCCAAGCCTGGTGCCAAAGAAGATTTCATCCCTCAAACTGTACCATTGTCTGCTACTCCAGAATCCAATCTTCCCCATGAACAAGAATTGGTGAAGTTGGAAAAAGAAATTATAGCAGATGAAGAGGCAGTATTGGTAGCCAATGAAGCAAAAGAATCTTAATAATTTAAACAGCTTTCGCAGGATTTCTTTAATTACTGTGCTAGCTGTTTATTTCCTGATACTGGTCGGAGGGATTGTACGAAGTACAGGTTCCGGAATGGGATGTCCCGATTGGCCGAAATGCTTTGGGAGCTGGGTTCCACCAACGAGTGTGAATCAGCTCCCAAGTGATTATCAGGAAGTCTACTTGCGCAAAAGAGTAGAAAAGAATGAGAAGTTTGTAGCGCAATTGGACCGTCTCGGTTTTAAAAATAAGGCTGAGGAAATTAGAAATGATAAAAGTATTCTGATTGAGGAGGAGTTTAACCCAACCAAAACTTGGATAGAATATATCAATAGGCTGATCGGTGCCGTCATTGGCGTTTTGGTCCTGCTGACCTTTATAAAATCACTTTCGCTTTGGAGCTTGGATAAATTAATCCCTGTTCTGGCATTCTTCAACTTGATTTTGGTTTTATTCCAAGCTTGGATTGGCTCTATAGTTGTTTCTACCAATTTGCTTACTTGGATGATCACTTTGCATATGGTTTTGGCGCTGCTGATAGTATGCTTACTGCTGTACATTCACTATAGGTCCTATAAATTGGCTTATCCTATTAAGCCAATGACTGAAAAGCCTAAAAGGCTCTACTCCATTCTGCTTATTGCTTTTTTTCTTATGGTTATTCAGATTGTATTGGGAACTCAAGTAAGGGAGACTGTAGATATGATTGCATTTGAATATGGTAATATGCTGCGTGGGGAATGGATTGAAAATTTGGGGTTGGAATTTCTAATACACAGGTCATTTTCCTTGTTGATTCTTGGAGTTCATTTATTGTTTATTTATAAAATATATAAATATTCTCTCAGGCATGCCAATGTATTCAAATGGTCTCAATTATTGTTGTTAGTGCTATTTCTTGAGATAATGACGGGAGTAGGGATGGCTTATTTTGCGATACCTGCTTTCTTACAGCCACTACATCTCTTATTGGGTTCATTGATAATTGGAATTCAATTTATCATTTTACTTCAATTGAGTAATCAGAAAAAATTAAATATTGAAAAGGTAAGTTCATGAGAACTATAAATATTACAGAAGAATCAATCTTGGATTTCTTGGTTTTTAAAGCCAAAATCTATTTTGAATTAGTCAAATTCAGACTGTCTGCACTTGTTACTTTCTCTGCGGCCTTCGGATTTATTCTAGGGGATTCCGGGGTAGTCTTTTCCTGGGGAAATTTTATAGCTTTGATCTTAGGAGGATTTCTCATCAGTGGGGCTTCGGGTGCTGCTAATGAGATTTGGGAAAGAGATTTTGACAAATTAATGAAGAGGACAGAAAACCGTCCCTTGCCCCTTAATCAGATTTCCTTAAGAGAAGCTTATTGGTTCACTTCTTTAATTGCATTTGCTGGTATATTAATACTATGGGTATTCACCAACCCTTTGACAACTGCGCTTGGAGTTTTAAGTATGATTCTTTACGTATTTGTTTACACGCCGCTAAAAAGAGTTGGTCCAATAGCTGTATTTGTCGGAGCAATACCTGGAGCTATGCCACCACTTCTGGGTTGGACTGCGGCTACTGGTGCTATATCTCACGAAGCATTGATCATTTTTGGAATACAATTTATTTGGCAGTTCCCTCACTTTTGGGCAATTGCTTGGGTGAGTGATGAAGATTATAAAAGGGCGGGTTTCAAATTACTTCCAAGTGGTGGGAAGAAAGATTTGAATACTGCTATCCAGATTATGATTTATACCTTGTTCCTAATTCCATTGGGTTTATTGCCTACATATTTTGGACTTACAGGCTTGAATTCAGGGATAGTTGCAACCATATGCGGTGTTCTATTTTTGGCCCAGACATTTTCTCTGATGAAAGACTGTTCAAGAAAATCAGCATTGAAGATTATGTTCGGTTCATTCCTCTATCTTCCTATAGTTCAAATTGCATATTTATTAGATAAAATTTAATCATGGAAGAAAAAATCAGCTATATAGAAGGAGCGGAGCAACCTATTGCGATGCATCCCAAAAAATTTGCCCTGTGGCTCTTCATTGTCACGGTTGTGATGATTTTTGCTTCATTGACAAGCGCTTATATTGTAAGACAATCAGAAGGGAATTGGCTGGAGTTCGACCTCCCGGAAATATTCTGGTATAATTCTGCAATTATTTTGCTGAGCAGCATTACCTTACATTGGGCTTATGTGTCTGCCACGCAGGATGATTTAGCTAAAGTCAGATTAGGAATGATCTTTACTTCGATTCTTGGAGCTATATTTCTTGTTGGTCAATGGTATAGTTGGGGAGCTTTGGTAGATAGAGATGTGTTTTTTGTAGGCAATCCTGCGGGCTCATTTCTTTATGTTTTCACAGGTTTGCATGCATTACACTTGATCAGTGGTGTGATATTTCTAATTATTGTATTAATTTCGTCCTTTAGATATCAGGTACATTCCAAAAACATGGATACAATGGAAATGTGCGTGACGTATTGGCATTTTCTTGGAGGGCTTTGGCTTTATCTGTTTATGTTCTTATTATTGAATCATTAAGTAAAAAAAGTAAATAAAACATTTATGTCTACGACTGCTACAGCTATCGGGGTTAGCCCCAAAAGAGGGACTTGGGGAGGTGGAAATGAACCACTCAAGGCCAGTTATGGAAAACTGATGATGTGGTTTTTCCTCCTTTCAGATATTTTTACATTTGCTGCTTTATTGATTACTTATATTTCTTTGAGAGTCAGTTTCCCGGCTTACGATGGTCCTGCGGAGACTTTCGTCGGTTCAAATGAATATTGGCCCGTTCCGGAACTTGTTTTTGATGCCATACCCTTTTTCCACGGTGTACATATACCTTTGGCTTTTGTGGGATTGATGACTTTCATTTTGATCATGAGTTCGGTTACGATGGTATTGGCCGTGGAAGCAGGTCATAGAAATGATAAGAATGATGTTGTAAAATGGTTGTTGTGGACACTTCTTGGAGGAATTACTTTCCTTAGCTGTCAGGCTTGGGAATGGAGCCACTTTATCCATGGAACAGAAGCTGGTTCAGTAATGACATATGTCAATAATTTGGGGCAAACCGTTACAGGAGTAGTTAATGGTGCCAATCTTTCTGTCAATGAATATGGACCATCGAATTTTGCACAATTGTTTTTCTTCATAACAGGTTTTCATGGTTTTCATGTTACTTTAGGAGTTATACTATTGTTTTTAGCCTTTTATCAAGCAGCTGTGGGAGTTTATGAAGGAAGAGGACATTATGAAATGGTTGAAAAGATCGGGCTTTACTGGCACTTTGTCGACCTTGTTTGGGTATTTGTATTCACTCTTTTCTACTTGATCTAAAATTTAAAAATCTAAAATTATGGCTTTGCAAGAAAATAAATCAGTGCTTGAAGTAGAACCACGCGATGAGGCTAAGATAAAGAAAATCTGGAAAACAGCTGGAATCTTACTCTTGTTGACTTTGGTTGAATTTGTGTTTGCATTTACGCTTCCAAGAGGAATTATTTTATATGCGATTTTCATTGCGTTGACTATATGGAAAGCAAAATATATCATGATGGAGTTTATGCACCTGGGTGAAGAGGCCAAACCGCTTTTCTATTCCATCATTGTTCCTTTGATTTTCTTGGTTTGGTTGGTTATCGCTTTAATGAGAGAAGGAAGTGATATCTTCCTTTTAAGATGGTAAAACAAAAATAAATCAAAAAAAATAGGTCGGAGTAAAGAACTCTGCCCTATTTTTTTGTTTAGAATAAAAAGAAACATGAAAGGAGTAAGGATTTTGCAGGGTTTGGTTTTGTTGTGTATCCTGATGATACCTGTTTTGGTTTTCGTCTTTTTAAAGACATTTGGGGTGAATCAGTATGACATCCCAGTTTTATATCAAAATGGAGTCGAAGATCCATTTCTGGAATGTGATGCCGTAGAAGAGGGACAACATTATATCCCTGACTTCTCACTAACTTCAAGCCAGAATAAAGAGATAGGAAGAAGTCAAATGGAGGGTAAAATTACTATAGTTGATTTCTTTTTCACTTCCTGTCCAAGCATCTGTCCCATCATGTCCACCGAAATGGAAAGGGTAGATGATGCTTTTAGAAATGAAAGCAGTGTTCAGATATACTCAATCTCCATAGACCCTGATTACGATACTCCGGAGGTTCTTGCCGAATATGCAAAACGCCATATGGCAACTCCAGAAAAATGGTTCTTCCTTACAGGAGACAAATCTGAGATCTATAATCTTGCAAGATGTGGATTTATTCTACCTACTTTGGACGGTATGGGAGATCCGGAAGAATTTATTCATAGTGACAAATTTGTACTTGTAGATGATCTTGGCAGAATTAGAGGTTATTACAGTGGTACGAATAGAGATGAGGTAGACAGGTTGATTTTAGAAACAAAAATTCTGTTACATGGAAAAGAATAACGCAGTTATACAGGAAAATAATAAGGGTGTTATTAAATGGATTACGCTGATTGCAGTTGCTGTACCAGTGGTGGTTGCGGTCCTATTGTTTATGCCCTCTAAAATAGACCTGGCAAGTGATTGGGTTTATTTTTTACCACATCTGAATGCGGTTATTAACACCGCTGCTACGGTTGCTTTAATTGCAGGGGTGGTTTTTATTAAAAAAGGTAACATTGAATTTCATCGTGCAGCAATGACAACTGCTTTCTCACTTGGAGGAATTTTCCTTGTTTCCTATGTAATATATCATGCTACAGCGGAAAGCACATCATTTGGTGGGGATGGTTTTATTAAGTATTTCTACTACTTCATTTTGATAACGCATATCATTTTGGCTGCTGTCGCTTTGTTTCCGATTCTTTTAGCTTATTATTATGGATACACAGACCAAAGGGAAAAACATAGAAAAGTCGTCAAATATGCCTTCCCAATTTGGCTGTATGTGACAGTTACTGGAGTATTGGTATATTTGATGATCAGTCCATATTACAATTTCTAAACTTATTTGAAATTCCAGACGTTTCTCATTGTATGAAACTGATAATAAAATCCCTTTTCGTAGTTGTAGTGTTCCTGGTCATTCATGTCCCAGTTTATGCACAATGTGCCATGTGTAGGGCTTCTATTGAAAATAATGTCAGTAATGGGGAAACCAGTATTGGTGCAGGGTTAAACCTGGGAATTTTATATCTTTTCTCTATGCCCTATATTATAGCAGCGATAATCGGTTTTTTTTGGTATAGAAGAGCTAAAAAGAGAAAATCGAAATTTATTTTTCACGGAGAAAAATATTAATTTAAAAGTGAAGTCTGGGTACGGATTTTGCTTTTTGCCAAACTTATGGTTGTGCACAAAATCAAACCTGTTCCTCTTTTTATTGCTCTAGCCGGTCTGGCTGTTTTTCTGACTGTGATTTTTTTATTTTCAGAGAAGAATGACAACGAAAAACTTGTCAGGCCTATTTCTGAAAAAATCCAAAAAATCGATCTTCAGTTTGATGAAGATTTCATTGCGCTGCTAATGGCAAACCGGCCTGATGAAGGATTTTCTTTTTCCAACCTTACTATTACGTCCCATCATCCCTATTATATATTTACAGAATCAGGGGATCTGGTTTATTGGTCTGATTTTTCATTTATGCCAGACTTTGAATTGGTCAATCCGGTAGCAAACCAGCGTATTTTGGAGGATAGGTTCGGGATATACTTTTCTAAAATCAAAAGGTTTTCAAGAAATACTAAAGGTTACTGGTTGATTCAATTATATCCTCTTTACTTTAAGAGGGATATACAAAATGAATTCTTGCAATCAGGATTTAATAACGAAGTATTTGGAAATGGATTGGTTGCTATTTCAGAAAAGCGGACTGAAGGGTTTTACGAAATTCTCGGAGCAAAAAATGAATATTTGTTTTCTGTCTATTTTGATCCTGACTATTCTCCTTCGGAACAATCAAACAGGCTTACCATTTTGATTTTTTTCTTTTCACTTATTATATTAGTTATTATTTTGGCCAGAGATCTGGTACTTTCTTATTGGAAAAAGGGAGAGAAGATTAAGTCTATTTTTTATACGTCAATAGTATTGTTTTTTGTCAGATTCTTAATGTTGCTCTTTAGGTTTCCGAGGGATTATTTTGATTTTGGCTTATTTGATCCTTCAGGCTATGCCTCTTCCTGGATCAATCCAAGTCTAGGGGATCTTTTTATCAATATAATTGGCCTGGCAATATTGTTTGGGATGATATTAGTCTATATAGCCGGAAGCGATTTCAAATCTTGGCTTAAACTAAAACAAATCAACAGCAACAGTAGGCTGTTATTATTAGTAGCCTTTTCCTTGTCCACTTGCTTATTGGCAGTCTTTTATAGTCTGTATATTGATATTTTGAGTAACTCACAATGGGATCTGAATATCTTAAGTCTTCCTTCTTTGGATTGGTTTAAATTAGTGAGTCTTTTAGTAATTTTTATTGGTGGGGCAGGCTATTTTATGTTTACAGTCTTAATGCTCAACATTGTTTTTTATGATAAAAATGTAAAAAAGGCAAAAGCTATTTTTACCTTAGTTTATTTCTCTATTCCTATTATTGTGCTTTTAACTTTTTTGAATTGGATGTGGTTGATAGCTTATTTGGCACATTTTATCTTTTTGGTAGCTGCTGTTCAATTCAATATTTACAGACATATCTTTATAGTTGGTCTCAATACTTTTCTTACCTTTTTCTTTGGATGTCTTATTGCAGCAATAATTATAGGCGTTGCATCTCACGAGGTTTATTTGAATAGGAATTTTCAGTCAAAGGTAAGTTTTGGTACAGAGCAACTCGTAGAGAATGATATTCTTGCTGAATTCTTTTTAGCTGATATCATGTCAAGGATAAGTGATGATTTATTTATCAAAGCTTCTTTGGTGGACCCTCTCATGCAAAAAGAATCCATTGAAAAAAAAATCAGGAAAATTCATATGGATAATTACTTTGATCAGTATGCACTAAAGATCAAAGTATTCAATGCTTTTGGGGATAATATACTTGACAGGCAAAATACGGATGAATTGAATAATTTGAGAATGCGATATGTCAAAAGTGACTATGCCACCTCAGTGAAAGATTTATATTTTATCAACCAAGGGAAAGAAAGTGAAGGAAACCAATACTATGCGTTCATTCCGCTTTACAGCGAAAATAATTATATAGGGACTGTCTTTATTGAACTCCGACAACTGAGAATCCTTGCCGGGTCTGTTTTTCCCAAGTTATTGATGGATGAAAAATATGTAGGTAGTCTAAATCAGAAAAAATTTGATTATGCGATTTATGAAGAAGGTGAATTGCAATATGGTGTAGGACTTTTCAATTATAGGGCTGCCGATTTGGCAAATGTCCTGGAGCAAACCAATCTCTATGATTATGGTATTTACAGGCAGAAATTTCATCATGTGGGAGTTAGGGAAGGTGATCGGGTTATAATTGTTTCCTCTCCTGTTTATCCCTTTTATTATATATTGGCTGATATCTCACTGTTCTTTTTGGGTTTTATTTCCTTTACATTGATCAGCCTTTTTGTAGTTACTTTTTCCAAGAAAGTCGGAACTTTTGAATTTAACTATGCCACCAAATTGCAACTGTATCTTAATTTCGCTTTCTTTTTCCCCATTTTGATTATAAGTCTTATCATAGTGGGATTATTCACCAATTCTTATCAAGAGGAACTCCACAGACAATACTTGCAAAAAACGTCATTGGTTACAGATAACCTTTCAACCTTGGTCGAGAAACAAAAAAGTGGACTCTTGGCGAAAGATGAATTGGAAGAAGCCATGAATAATTTATCAGGTAATGCCAATACAGATATAAATCTCTACAATAAAAATGGTGTTTTGATCAGTACATCACAACCCAATATTTTTGATAAGAAAGTGCTAACAAAATATATCAATCCTAAAGCCATAGTGGAATTGGTAGAGGGACAAAATAATCTTGCCTTACTGGAAGAAAGAATAGGGAATCTGAACTTTAAATCAGTTTATGCGGCGATCCGATCAAACGACGGACAGGAAGTTCAGGCCATTGTAGCTGTTCCGTTTTTTGAATCTGAAACAGAATTGGATTTGCTGATTGCCGATGTACTGAGCAATATCATCAATATCTTTGTCTTGGTATTTATTATGTTTTTGGTCATTTCATATTTTGTGTCCAAAAATCTTACTTTTCCTTTCAAATTGCTTACCCAAAAACTGAAAGTTACAGGTCTGGATAATAACGAACCCATGTATTGGCCCGCAAAAGATGAGATCGGATTGTTGGTTAACGAGTATAATAACATGCTGTTCAAGTTGGAGGCGAGTAAAAAAGACCTGGCTGATTCCGAAAAGGAATCTGCATGGAGAGAAATGGCCAAACAAGTTGCGCATGAAATAAAAAATCCCCTCACCCCGATGAAGCTTACCTTACAACATTTGTTGAGACTTCAGGCGGAAGGAAATCTACAGGATCCACAAAAGTTAAAAAAACCTTTAGAAACACTGATCCATCAGGTAGATACGCTCAGCGACATAGCGAATTCTTTTTCCAATTTTGCTAAAATGCCCCAACCAAAAAAGGAATTGATGGATTTCAAAGAAGTGGTATTGGGAACCTTGGAATTATTCAAAAACAGGGAGAATGGTAAAATTATTTTTGGTGATCTTACTGCGGAAGAGGAAAAGTTAACCGTGATGGGGGATAAGCAACTTTTTAGCAGGATTATCGGAAATCTCATCATCAATGGGTTTCAGGCTTCTGATCAAATGAAAAAAGTTTTGATACATGTTTTTCTGAGAATGATTGATGGTCAGGTTGTCTTGGAAGTAAGAGATAACGGTAAAGGAATTCCCCAGGAGTTGAAGGATAAGATTTTCATACCAAATTTCAGCACCAAATCTGAAGGTTCAGGACTGGGTTTGGCCATAGCTAAAAGAGGGGTAGAGACTGAAGGTGGTAAAATTTGGTTTGAAACAGAAGAAGGAAAAGGCACTTCTTTTTTTCTTGCATTTGATATCGTCAGGTAATTCTCACTGCCAAAAATGTAGCTTGGCCTGCCAAATATGGATTGTTTGTTTATTAACCCCTTCTTATTCAATCTTTTTGCTTAAAATATTACCTTAGCAAGGTTATATGGGGTCAAATATGTTCAGGTTTGGGTATTTAGTCTTGATTTTAATATCGACTTTGGGCTTTCGGATAAGCACTTTTGCCCAATCCGAGATTTGTAAATGGATTCCCCCCGAAACCACTAAAAATCCTTTTTTACTTGATTCTTTGAGTGTCATTGAAGAAAGTATAAAAGTGACTGATCAGAATAATAAGATCTATACTTTTTCATACCAGATTAATACCGGATTAATAAGTATAAATATTGGTTCCCCGCCCATTACCGATTCCTTGCTTATCTGTTACCGCACTTTTCCCTATAGTTTCATTCAATCAGTGGCCAATAGAACACTGATGTCAGACTATGATTCCATGGCTTTGTTTAGAGACAATAGGGTAAAAGCTATTCCGGCTTTTGATTTCAGAGAAGAACTTTTTCCCAGCAACAATCTGAATAAATCTGGTAATCTAACCCGTGGAATCTCATTCGGGAATACACAGAATTTGTTCGTGAATTCTTCATTGAATCTTCAAATGAGCGGTCAGTTATCTGAAAATATGAATATCAGAGCCAGTATTTCTGACCAGAATGTGCCTTTTCAGCCCGAAGGGAATACACAGCAGTTGCAGGATTTTGACAATGTGCTGGTGGAATTATATAATGATGATTTTAATCTCGCCGCAGGAGACGTGGTATTGCAGCAAAGAAAATCTGAATTTCTGCGCTATTATAAAAACGTGCAGGGCGCCCAACTTACCACCAATTATAAACTGAACGAAAAGTGGAAGGCTTCCACACAGGCAGCAGCTTCAGTGGCAAAGGGAAAATTTGCTTCTATAGTTTTGGAAGTGGCTGAAGGTACATTGGGGCCTTATAGGATACCGGGTCCACAAAACGAACGGTTTGTAATTATTATGGCCAATTCTGAAAGGGTGTTTTATGATGGAAAACAGCTTCAGAGAGGATTCAATTATGATTATGTCATAGATTATAATCAAGGTGAAATCACCTTTACACCAAATATCCTTATTACACAATACACTCGGATTAGGATAGATTTTGAATATGCAGAAAGAAATTTTTCAAGATCTATCCTCACGGCTAATCATATTCAGGAGATAGAAAACGTCTCCGTGTATATGAATTTTTATAGAGAACAGGACAATAGAAATCAGCCTCTTTTCTTTGAGTTTTCAGATGCTGATAAACAGTTGCTGGCCTCAGTGGGGGATAACCTGAATGCTGCTTCTGTTCCGCGGGTCGATAGTGTAGCATTTGACCCAAATAGAATTCTTTACAGAAAAGTACAAGAATTGGATAATGAAGGTAACCCGGTCGAATATTTTGAGTTTTCCACAGATCCTGAAGTAGCCCACTTTGCCATCGGATTCAATGAAGTAGGCCAGGGAAATGGAGATTATGTAAGGGAACAGCAGTTGGCAAACGGGCCCGTCCATGTTTTCAGGCCAAGGATAAACGGAGAACCACAGGGGAATTATTCCATCAATGCCCCGCTTCCTGCACCAAACAAAAAACAGATGTTGACGGCTGGCACAAGGGTAAAGTTAAGCTCCTATGAACAGGTTTACACTGAATTGGCATTTTCAAAAACAGATCAGAATCTCTTTTCGCCTTTGGATAATGATGATAATGATGGATTTGGAATCAAGTCAGGGATTCTTTCGGAAAACAGATCCATAGATTGGTTTAAGGGATATAAATTCAGGGCCTTGACTGAATTTGAATTTAACTCAGATAATTTCAGCTTTATAGATCGTCTCCGGTATATTGAATTTGACCGGGATTGGAGTTTGTCCCAAGCAGATATGCTCGAACCTGGGGAGGAAAGGATATTCAATACCCAGGTAGAAATGGTCAAAGATGTTAAAAACTTAGCCGTCTACAGATTTAATTTTAGAAACAGAGGAGATATCCTCAATGGAACCCAACATATGGCAAAATGGAACCAAGAGTTGGGAGATAGGTTCGTAATTAAAAATGATCTCTTTTTACTGAACAGTGATGTCAGGGATTTGAATTCGGCCTGGCTGAGATATACCGGTGACTTGCGATATCAATCAAAAATTTTAGTACCGGGTTATCGATTGATTCTGGACAGGAATGCAGTCCGGAATTTGGAAAAGGATTCTGTAGTCAGTACAGCCATGAACTTCCTAGAGCATTTCTTTTTTGTTGAAAGCAATGATACCCTTCCTTATTCCTTTTTTGCCAATGCTTCCGTGAGAGAAGATAAATTTCCTGTCAATGGTGAATTATCCCCGGACACCGAAGCATTTCAGACCATGTTTGGTTTGAAGCGCAGATTCAAAGGACATGATCTCACAGGTACTTTTACCTACAGAAAACTGGAATTCCTAAGGGCGACACAGGCGGCTGAAACTACTGTGCTGAGTAAAGTAGATTATTTAGGCACACTTTGGAATGGAAATATCCGGAATGAATTGAGTTATGCCTTGGGCAATGGCAGGGAATTCAAACGTGAATTTGTCTTTTTACCGGTGCCCACAGGAGAAGGAACCCATGCCTGGAGGGATGACAATGGTGATGGCATACAGCAACTGAACGAATTTTATATTGCTATTAATCCCGATGAAAAGAATTTTATAAAATTGTTTGTCCCTACTACGGACTTTGTCATTGCTTACACGACTATTTTCAACTATAGGCTGAATGCAAAATTTCCTGATGATTGGAGAAGGGGAAAGGGGGTAAAAAAGGTTTTGCAGAAATTCTCAAATACCACAAGTTTGAGTATTGAAAAGAAAATCAATTCAGACAATTTCTGGGATAGGATCAATCCATTTGTGGGTGGATTCAGTGATGAGGAATTGATTTCTGTAAGGCAGGTCATCAGAACTTCCTTTTTCTTTAACAGGTCATCTGCTGTATACGGTTTTGACCTTTCACTTTTTGACAGTCAAAACAAACAATTGCTTTCCGGTGGATTTACTGATCTATTGCAGCGGGATTGGAGGTTGAATACCCGCTATAATTTCAGTCCAATGGTCAATTTAAAAATATATGGAATCAAAGGAAACCGGATATCCGGCTCTGATTTTCTGGACAATACAAATTATTTCATAGAGCAATTCGGGGTAGGTCCTGAGCTCGCCTACCAACCCAGCAGTCTATTCCGCTCCACGCTTTTGTATCAATTTACCCACAAAGAAAATATAGCCAATCAGGAAATCAATGAAGTATCCAGTTTGCACCAGGTAGGCCTGGATTTTCGATTTGCCAAAGCTATCAAGACCACCATTAATGCCAGTTTTAAATATATCTTCATAGACTACAATGGACAGCCCAACACCCCTACAGGTTATGAAATGCTGCAGGCGCTTACCCCGGGTAACAACTTAACCTGGTCCCTGAATTGGCTCCAAAAAATCGGTGAGGGTCTGCAGATGAATATGGTCTATGAAGGCCGAAACTCTGAAGGATTGGGAAGATTGGTGCATATTGGAAGGATGCAGGTCACGGCACTTTTTTGATTATCAGGAAGCATTAAATTTAGCCTACGCGTCTAGTGATTGGGAGTGCATCGGTTCTCCATTCCATTTAAGGATTTTTATTCATTCAAAGAAGAAATCGCTAACTTTCTGAACTCGACTTCTGCGCCTTCTGCCTGAATGGCAATTTTCCCTTTTGAAGCGGTGGCACAAAATCCATGGTTGACCAGATCCCCATTTACCCAGACCTTGATTTCATCCCTTTTACATTCAATGATCATTTGATTCCATTCCCCTAAGGGCTTTTCTGAACCATCCGTTAGGTTGAGTATTCTTCTGCCTTTTCCCTCAATGACTCCCCAGTTATCTTTTGGACCCCGTCTTTCTTCCATGTTCAGCACTTGGATATCTTCTCCGATACACCAAAAGTCCCCTGCGTTTTCATGCATCATCTGTACTTCAATGGATTTTGGAAACATATTATACAATGTCCGGGGCGTAGAAGCATGGACCAATACGCCACAGTTTCCAGGCTTATCCGGAAACCGGTATTCTACCTCAAGTCTGTAGTTTTCATATTCCTTATGGGTAATGAGATGACCTTGGGGAGTTCCCAAACTCACCAACATCCCGTTTCTGACAATAAAGGGAATCCTCAAACTGCTGTCTTTTTCCAGATCGGGAACATCCATATACCAACCTGTAAGATCTTGACCATTAAACAGGCTTGAGGATTGGGAATATATCTGCGAGTGAAATTGGAATAAAATACAAATCAGAATGGTTAATCTTATTGTCATGATTACAGATTTTTGTTCTTTGAAAATACTTTTATTTCAAGACAGTTAAAATTTTCAATAATTATATTTTCCACCCATAAGTGAAAAAATATTTGGTCTGAAAGAAACCACATATAAATATAAAAATTGATAATCATGGCCAACTTCTCTGGAAGGTGTAGAAGGAAATCATAAACTTTTCAAAACTCCTAAATCTACAATATGAAATTTTTCCTTTTCTCATTCAACTCACCTTATTTAAAACATGACAAATGTCATGTTTGTACCTTTTTAATGTCACTTTAGAAAATATTCCAGCTAATTAGCTTTGTAGGAAATGATCGAAGCTATGCAGTATAAAACAGAAAGTTTGGTGAACTTCGAGGTGCCTGATAAAATTATCACTACTCACTTCTGCGAAAAGTTACCTCCGGGCTTTGCTGTCCAACTTGCCAAAGGCGGAAGTGGGTTGATGTGCAACACCCATCGGGAGCCCTCATTATATACGGCTCATTTACCGGAAGTTTTAGATTGGCTACATGGTCTTGACAACCCAAAAGCATTGGAAAACGAACCATGTGATATACCTGTTTTGCTTTTTGACAAAGAATTTTCAACTGAAAATATTCTCTTCCATTATGATGGAACACCCAACTCAGCGCAATTAATCAGAAATTTTATTGACCTATTTGCTGAAAATATCAAAAACAGCAAATCGACTATTATTTCCCCCAGTTTTATACCAAAATCTAAGCTCCGCGAAGAACAGGAATTGGTACAGCTTGTCAGCCATGCCACATCAGAAACCTCCTTTATCAAATTCAACTTCACCCGGATCGGTGATTTTTGGTCCTATGCGGTGAAACACAAGTGCACCCTACTTGTCACCACCAAGAACTATCAGTCTGCTTTGGCCAAAGTTCTATTTCATTTTTACAAAGGCGGTATGTGGTACGATCGTTTATCTTTTTATATGTCAGTATAAATTTAGTCAAAACGTGATTTTTGTTTTCCTTTTAACTAGATTAGTAATGTAATTTATTCTGATGATTAAGCCTGACAAAATAATTAATCAACCCACCAAATCAACCTGTTTTCATTGCGGTGAAGATTGTAAAGAGGAGATTCTTCATTTTGATGAAAAGGATTTTTGCTGTACAGGGTGTAAGTTGGTTTATGAGGTGCTCAATGACAACGACCTTTGTACCTACTATGATATTGCAGATAAACCCGGTCTTAGTCAAAAGGCTGTATCGAGCAGGGAAAACAGGTTTGATTATCTGGATGATGAGGATATCATCAATAAGTTAATTGATTTTCAGAATAAGGAAGAAATCCATATCACCTTTTCTATCCCACTGATTCATTGTGCTTCCTGTATATGGTTGTTGGAAAATCTCCATAAGTTAAATCAGAGCATCGTATCCGGTAGGGTGGATTTTGTCAAGAAAAAAGTTCAGGTCAAATTTCTCCGTGATCAGGTCAGCCTACGGGAAGTGGTCAGTTTACTTTCGAAAATCGGATATGAACCCACCATAAATTTGGCTGACGTTGATAGGAAGTCAGTTTCCTTTACAGATAAAAAACTCATTTACAAATTAGCAGTTGCAGGTTTTTGTTTTGGAAACATGATGCTTTTCAGTTTGCCTGAATATTTTGCTGAGGCGGAATTGTTGGGTGAAGGATTTAAAAAGACATTTAACTACCTGAATGTTTTATTGGCGCTTCCTGTCTTTTTCTATTCTGCTACTGATTATATGAAATCAGCCTGGATTGCAGTTCGAAATAAAGGCGTCAATATGGATGTTCCCATTGCAATTGGGATAATCACTTTATTCACTTATTCCCTTTTTGATATATTTTATTTAGAGAATGAGGGATACATGGATACCTTAGGAGGTCTTATCTTTTTTCTATTGATAGGAAAATATTATCAACAGAAAACCTACGACACACTTTCATTTGACAGAGACTATAAATCTTACTTTCCTGTGGCGGTCACCAGGCTTATTCGCGAACAAGAAGAGGTAATTCCTTTGATCAAGCTCCGCGTTGGTGATATCATCAAAGTACGGAATGAGGAATTGATACCGGCAGACAGCATTCTCCTGGACGGGGAAGCCTATATAGATTATAGCTTTGTGACCGGAGAGGAAGTTCCGTTGTCAAAGAAAAAGGGTGAGCTTATCTATGCGGGAGGTAGACAAAAAGGAAAAGCGCTGACATTGACAGTACAGAAATCCCCCTCCCAAGGATACCTGACTGATTTATGGAACAATGAGTCTTTTGAGAAAGAAAAAGTCTCTACACTCGAGTCACTTGCCAATAAAATTTCAGGGAAGTTTACCATTACCGTTTTATTGATTGCAATTTCAGCTTTGGTATTTTGGTCCGCTTCGGGACAGATTTCTTTGGGTGTGTTGGCATTTACCTCAGTATTGATCATTACCTGTCCATGTGCCTTGGCCATGTCAACACCATTTACTTTAGGTAATACGCTTAGGGTATTCGGTCAGGGGAAATTGTATCTCAAAAATTCCCATGTCATCGAAAGAATGGCCAAAATAGATACGGTGGTTTTTGACAAAACAGGAACTTTGACAGCGCCTGCTAGGGCTTCTGTGAAATATTTTGGTGAAACCCTGTCACCAGAAACCCAATCTCTGATAAAAGCCATGGTCAACCAATCCAATCATGCCCTGAGCAATAGGATAAATGCCTGGCTGGAAGGTACCAAAGCCCTTGTCATCGGTGAGGTAGAGGAAATTATGGGCAAAGGATTAAAAACAACCTACAAAACCCAGGTGATTAAACTCGGTTCAGCAGAATTTGTAGGTGCTGATAGGAATGATTTGCCGGATGGAGGAAATATAGTTTTCTTCTCCATACAGGATACAATTTTAGGTTACTTCTTTGTCCAAAGCGGACTTCGGCAGGGAATTGAGAAAGTTATTGCTGATATAGTGGAGGAAAAAGAGGTGCATTTCCTTTCAGGAGATCAAGATCATGAGAGGACTAATCTCAAGAAGGTATTTGGACATAAAATATTGATGAATTTTAATCAAGGACCAAGCGACAAACTGAAATATATCAAAAGGCTTAATGAACATGGAGCCAATACCCTTATGATAGGGGACGGCTTAAATGACGCCGGGGCGCTTAGAGAATCTCAGGTAGGAATTGCCTTGACGGATAAAATAACCAATTTTTCGCCCGCATCAGATGCCATTATGGATGCTTCCATGATCGGGAAGCTTCCGGATTTTCTGAAGTTTTCCAAAACCAGTAGAAATATCATCAAAGCAAGTTTTGTACTTAGTTTTACCTATAATTCAATAGGCGTCTTTTTCGCCGTTCAAGGGTTGGTAAGTCCTGTTTTCTGTGCGATTTTGATGCCTGTAAGCAGTATTTCTGTTGTAGTCTTTACTACTTTGGCAACCAATTACATGGCATTTAAAAAAGGCCTTAAAAATAAAATATTCTAATTATGGAAGTAATATTTATACTTATTGCAATCAGTTTATTACTCGCAGGGTCCTTCCTTTTCCTGTTTTTCCAGGCTATGAAAAGCGGACAGTTTGAAGACAACCAAACCCCTGCAATCCGAATATTATTTGAGAATGAAACAAAACAAAAAACCAAACAAATCAATAAAGTACCATCAACTAAATCTAAATGAGTATGTCAGGAACAACACTGGAACAGTTCAGTTACGACAATAAGATCGTAAAGTACTTCGGGGTCGCCACCATTGCTTGGGGCCTTGTCGGAATGCTGGTGGGGGTGATTGCAGCCACCCAGCTCTTTCTACCGGAAGCCAACATGGGTAATCCCTATACTACATTTGGAAGGATCAGACCGCTCCATACCAACGCGGTGATTTTTGCCTTTGTAGGTAATGCGATTTTTGCTGGTATTTATTATTCAATGCCCAGATTACTGAAAACGCCCATGTGGAACAAAGCGCTTAGCTGGTTTCATTTTTGGGGTTGGCAGACAATCATTTTATTGGCGGCCATTACCTTGCCTTTGGGATTGACTTCGTCTAAAGAATACGCAGAGCTGGAATGGCCTATCGATATTTTGATTGCTGTAGTTTGGGTGGCTTTCGGTGCCAATATGATCGGGGCACTGATCAAAAGAAGGGAAAAACACATGTATGTGGCTATTTGGTTTTATTTGGCCTCGTTTGTTACGGTTGCGGTCCTTCATATTTTCAACTCACTTGCCCTTCCTGTTTCCTTCTTCAAAAGTTATTCCGCTTATGCCGGAGTACAGGATGCGTTGGTACAATGGTGGTACGGACACAATGCCGTGGCGTTTTTTCTGACAACGCCATTTTTGGGATTGATGTACTACTACCTTCCCAAAGCTGCCAATAGACCGGTTTATTCCTACAAGCTGTCTATTATCCACTTTTGGTCATTGATTTTCCTATATATCTGGGCAGGACCCCACCATTTACTGTATACAGCATTACCAGAATGGGCCCAAATCTTAGGGGTTGTATTTTCAGTCATGTTGATTGCCCCATCATGGGGCGGGATGGTCAATGGTCTTTTGACCCTCAGGGGCGCTTGGGACAAAGTCCGTGTAGACCCTGTTCTGAAATTCATGGTGGTAGCGGTTACTGCTTATGGTATGTCCACTTTCGAAGGTCCGATGCTTTCTTTGAAAAATGTAAATGCCATTGCCCATTATACCGATTGGATAGTTGCCCACGTACATATCGGAGGCCTTGGATGGAACGGCTTCTTCACTTTCGCTATGCTATATTGGTTATGGCCCAAAATGTGGAAAACAGATTTATATTCAACCAAATTGGCTACCACTCACTTCTGGATGGGTACTTTAGGTATCATTTTCTATGCTCTGCCGATGTATGTTGCAGCATTGACTCAGTCCTTGATGTGGAAAGAGTTTACAGAAGCAGGAAGATTGGCTTATCCAAACTTCTTAGAGACTGTAGTACAGATTGTTCCCATGTATATGCTGAGAGCTTTTGGAGGCTTATTGTACCTGGTAGGAGCATTTCTATTGGTCTACAATATGATAAAGACCGCACAACAAGGTAAATTCATGGCATATGAGGCCGATGAAGCGCCTGCATTGAAGCCACACGTTCCCTACGAAGGGGAGTTTTGGCACAGGGCTTGGGAAAGAAAACCTATTTTCTTTACCGTATTGGCTACTATAGCTATTCTGATCGGTGGGGCAATAGAAATTATCCCGACTATTTTGGTGAAATCCAATGTGCCGACTATTTCATCTGTTGAACCTTATACTCCTTTGGAATTACAGGGGCGAGATCTTTATATATCCCATGGTTGTGTGGGCTGTCATTCTCAGATGATCAGACCTTTCAGATCTGAAACCGAGAGATATGGAGAATATTCCAAAGCCGGTGAATTTGTTTATGACAGACCTTTCCTTTGGGGTTCAAAAAGAACTGGACCTGATCTACATAGGGTAGGTGGGAAATATCCCGATAGCTGGCATTACCACCATATGGTAGACCCTACGAGTATGTCGCCGGGTTCTTTGATGCCTCCATATCCTTGGCTGTCTACCAATGTCATGGACCATAGCGATGTGCCGGCCAAAATCAGAACCCTTCAGAAACTGGGAGTTCCTTATCCAGAAGGTTATGACCAGCAAGCCAATGCGGATTTGATGGTACAAGCAGATCAGATTGTAAAGAGTCTTCAGGCTACAGGGGTAGAAGTATTGCCAGAATCTGAAATTGTGGCATTGATTGCTTATCTACAGCGATTGGGTACAGACATTAAGAAAACGACAGCTTCCAATCCTTAAACTTGCAGTGTTATGAAAAAAGACATCTTAAGTTCCATAGAGAACATTGAAATCTATCCCATCATATCCTTACTGATCTTTGTGATCTTCTTTGTTGGGATGTTCATATGGGTAATCAGAGTTGACAAAAAGTATATAGATCATATGAAAGAAATGCCTTTCGATGATGAATCACCAAAGAACAGCGGCTATGAAAAAGTTTAAATCCATATTGATCCTGTTGGCGGGGATTTTTAGCACTCTGCCGGCAATGGCCCAGACCAGTGAAGTGTCATGGGTTTCCCAAATGCAGCAAATGGAAAGCAGTCAATTGACTTTATTGATCATTTTGGCTGTGGTGCTGGGAGTGATTTTGCTGCTCTTGATTTTGATGATTTACCTGATGTCTTTCATGGTATCAGTTTTCAAAAAAGAAAATCCTGAATTGGCTAATGAGCCATCTTGGTGGGATGAGTTTAAATTGAAATACATCACCGGTAAAATGAAACCTGTCGGCGGCAAAGAAGAAAAGCAATTGATGCTTGACCATAATTATGACGGAATAGTGGAATTGGACAATCATATGCCACCTTGGCTGGTAAATGTATTTTACCTCACCATTGCCTTTGCTGTAGTTTATTTCACTTATTATTCTGTTCTGGGATTGGGAAAAACCCAATTGGAAGAATATGCGGAAGAGCAGAGATTAGCTGCAATCAAAATTGAACAATACCAAGCAACGGCAGTCAGTAGCATTGATGAAAATTCAGTTGTATTTGATGAATCTGCTTCGGCACTTTCTGCTGGGCAGCAGATTTTCAGTGCCAACTGTGTTGCTTGTCATGCCTCTGATGGTGGAGGAGGTGTAGGGCCCAATCTTACTGATGAATATTGGATCCATGGTGGTTCCATT
>CAZLJT010000010.1:29292-31520 GCA_964559905.1 uncultured Aquiflexum sp. | reverse complement strand
TGGATAAATTCATCACAATCTGACTCGAAGAGTTGTCCATTCTTGACTGCCTGGCAGAGAAAATCCATGGTGGTCAGGTAGCTGATGTTGTGGAGGTTGCAATAATGAGCTGTGTCTTTAAGATTGCTGCTGGCTAAGATATCTTTGGAATACCTGACTACTGCGAGACAGGCGGATTCTCCATCACCTTTAAACAGCTTCTTCTTGATGTAATGGTATTCTTTTCGGATTTCGGGATTATCCTCCGGAAATGGGATTTGCTCAATCAATTTGAAGTTCAGCAGATTGTCCACTTCCCTTTTCCTTCCCGGCATACGGGAGATTTCTGCATACACCTTGTTCAGAATCTTTATGGGGTATGGAAATATTTTGTGGATCAAGGTAATTTGCCCACCTGAAATAAAGTGGGAAAGGACGTCCGCGTCAATCAAGATAATTTTGTCATTCTTTTTCGTCCCCATCGTTTCTCAAGGTTGAAAAATCCAATCCTATATCTTCTAAAAGTCCGTAATAGTGCGTTTCAGAAATTTTATCCTGTTCAAATAATTTTCTAGCGAGATTTCCGTAATCGCCTATTACTTCACTCACCTCATTTTTTTCATAAAGCTTTTGGGAGTACCCATGGTTCATGGCACTTGCTCTGACATTATCCTTATACTCCTCTTTTTGAATTTTATCTATCAATTTGAGTTCGAATAGACGATTTAGTAGGGCCCTTCGTGAACAGGAAAAATACTGCTCAATTTTGAGTATTGTTGCTAAAGTCACTTTAGCTTTTTTTAGTTCTGTATCTGGAACCAAAGCAAGAATCCCTTCTTCAGGAATTAAAAATTTGGATGCAAAAATATCTGCATTATACTCTTCCTTGTCTTTTTTATCAAACAGACCTACCTGACAAACTTGATAATCAAATCCTTCCTGAATAAACAAATGATAAAGTTCATGGCATATCGTGAAATGTTGATGTCCAAGGGTTCTAGCTGTATTAATCAGCATAAAGTGGTTGGAATCTCCCGATTTGATGGCAATCCCCGACAAGGCCATATCGAGAGGTCTGAAGACTGCCAGTACTCCTAACTTATGAAGTAAACTTTTAAGATGAATGCTTTCGGTATTACTATATCCGAGCTGAGCCCGAAAATTTGAAGCATATTTTTCAAGAATGAGTTGGTTCATGCTCCAATAAGGATTTCATACTGAGATAATTTCGAACGATCTTTTTGAATTTAGCGATCTGTTCCAAATCAGTGGATTTGATATTTTCTGCTCTAAATGCCAACGCAAGATTAATACTACTGAGCTTTAGATCTTCCTCGTAAAAATCATATTCATCCACTCCATATAAATTGGCCAAAGGAGCCATGAGAGCGGTAGGTATTGCTCTAGAACCCGTCTCATAATAGCTTAATTCCACTCTGGTAATGCCCAAGTACTCGGCCACTTGGTCTTGTGTAAACCCCAGTTTTTGCCGAAGAGCTTGAAGGTTTTTTCCAATGATTTGATCCTGATTCATAGTGGGTATGGTTAAAAAGTTATGTTACAAATATACTCTTTAATTAATATTATTTACAAATATGTAACAGTTTTTATAAACCGATAGTTTGCTAATGCCTGTTAAATCTTTTTTCTGATTAAGAATAAAATATAAATGAACCTTTTGATAACAAGGTAATACTGCGTCCCAGTCTATCTTCTCGACGGTTATAAGGTTATTTCAACAAGCAACAAATACTTCCAAACCTTCAAAAGAATACCAAGGAAGGATCCTTAAGGATTCTAGTTTCAGGATTGAATCAAATAGACCAACTGGTTTTTTTGTTAAAATTCATTAATAAACATTACTCATTGAAAAACATTCACTAATTTTTTAAGACATTTGTTTCTGGGCTTAAATTAATCTCAATGAAATACTTGTCAATTTTCCATGTCGCTTTCTTGCTTTTAATTTTCAGCTGCGATCAAAAAGAGTCTTTCAACCCGACAATAACAATTGCAGGACAACTGGAAAATCCGGAAGTCAATGAAATCGAAGTTTTTATCGGTGATGAAGTATCTTCTTTTAACATTCATGAAGGTGGAAGTTTTTTGATCCAATTTGAGGCCAATGATCCAAAATCATATGCTTTCCGGGCTGATAGAATTTTCTTCACTTTGTTCCTAAGCCCCGGTGATAGCATTCATGTGATCACCAATGCCAAAGACTTTAAAAATACCTTCAAACTTTCAGG
>CAZLJT010000010.1:2514-29192 GCA_964559905.1 uncultured Aquiflexum sp. | reverse complement strand
TGTTTGACATACAATACCCGAATTATCAGGCCTATTTCAATGAAATCAGTGTGGAAGAAGTGGACTTTCCCAGGGAAGAAACCAAAAGTAAACTTGCCCAAATTGATTTAGGAAGGGCAGATTTATTGAATGTCAGGTCCTATACTTCGATCATTGATTTCATTATCAGCGAAAAAGCAAGTGAAATTATCAGTCAGGACAGTTCGCTCAAAGAAGTCTCGGATGCTTATGAAAAAGCTACGTTTTTAGCCATGGAGAATTTATTGAAAAATCAATCTGTAAAAGACTATTTTCACTACGCGCAGGTCAAATCCAAATTGGACTTCCAAGGTCCTGTCCATGCGAAGTCCTCCATAGATAAATTTATGGCTGAGAATCAGAGCCCCAAAATGGAGGATCAGCTGATACAGGCAATGGATAAATGGACACCAATTATGCCGGGTGAAGAAGTCCCTGATTTTTCATTTGTGAATGTTGCAGGGGATGAGGTCAAGCTCAGTGATTTAAGAGGCACTTTGGTTTATATTGATATCTGGGCAACATGGTGTAAGCCATGTATTGCTGAGCATCCCGATTGGGACCAACTGAAGGAGGAATATGAAGGCAAGCCGGTGTCTTTTCTAAGCATATCCATAGATGATAACAAAGATGCTTGGATAAAAATGGTGGAAGATAAAAATATGGGAAGCTTACAATGGCTGGCAGAGAATGCATGGAAATCAGAAATAACCAAACATTTTATGGTCTATTCGATCCCAAGATTTTTTCTTTTGGACCAGGAAGGAAAGATAATTGACCCATCAGCAGATCGCCCTTCCGGAAATATCCGGGCAACTTTGGATCAATTTTTATAATTTTTTAATATCGTTATCCGCTACTTTGCCAGTAACCCCCTATCTTCTACAAACGAAACGGAAGACCGAAGTCGGAAGACCGAAGTGCCGGACATTTTAGTTTCCTGGCGAGATTTATACTGAATTACGATTCTACTGGCATTATTTCATACATCCAATTTTCAAAATAAGTTTTCGGTCACCACAATATCTAAACCAGTGACAGTCTTGTATCTTGTGTCTTGTGTCTTGAATCTAACTTCTAATCCCTCGGCGGATTGATCATAATATGTGCTCTATGGGTTCCAGGGTCCATGATCCAGGGCATTGCGGGGCCTGATGGTTTCAAGGGCAGGCCGGTGCTTGCTTCAGTTGCCCAAGGGATGTAGACCACGTAGCGGAGATAAGAATCTTTGACTTCTCCGGTCTTGAGGTCGTAATTTTCAGCATCAGCGGAAAGTACAAAAAGTGTTGCGCCGTCTTTGGGCATTTTGAGTTTACCGCTTTTGACTTCTTCCTCGCGGATATCAAATATCTCTTTGAAATTTTTGCCTTCTTTCTTCAATTCCCTACCTCTTTCCATAAATGGCTCCAATCCCACATGATAGCAAGAGGCATTGAAGCCCGGGCTGTTTGGGTCATCAGTTAGACAGACCAATTCATTGGTCCCTTTTCTCAACACTATGAATTCTCCTTTTTCATTATAACCGTAGACCATTGCGCCTTCTCTTTTATCTTCAGGTGCTGCCATAAGGGCAGTTTTGATCTGGATTTCCTTGCTGGGAATGGTTTGGGAAAATGCTGGAAATGCTATTAAAACAATCAGGAAAAATAAGACAGAGGCTTTCATGAGATTCTGGATTTTGGTGAATTCACTAATTTAGAAAAATTATCAAGAAGGAATGGCTATTTGGCCAAAAACATTTCTCTGACCTGAGGCTCAAATTTCTCTATGGCATATCTGAGCATTGTTCTGGGCATTTTTTTAAAGTGCTTTTCCAAAAAACCATATTCGATTTCATAGTCCCTTTTACCAACTTCTCTCAGCATCCATCCTACAGCTTTGTGAATGAGGTCATGTGGGTGGAATAGTAATATTTCAGCAATTTTGAGCGTGTCTTCAAAATCATTTTTGCGGATAAAATAATAGGTGCTGATAATGGCTATACGCTGATCCCAGAGATTATTGGAATTGGCAAGTTCGTAAAGCGGTTTTCTGTCTTTGTCGTAAAGCCATGAACCCAAAATCTGATGGGCCGAACTGTCTACCAAATCCCAGTTATTGACAAAGCTTCTATTGTTTAAATAAAAATCCACCCACAACCTTTTTTCCTCCCCGGATTTTGATTTTTCAAATTTTCCGACGAGCATAAAAAGGGCTGTTAATCTTACCTCATGAAACGGAGAGGCAATCAATGTTTTCAGGTCCTTTTCCTCGATTGCCGGTAAGAATTTTTTGGCGATTATTCTTTGCTGAGGAACTTGAATGCCCAAAAACTGATCGCCTTCACCGTATTCACCTTTTCCGGTTTTGAAAAAACGTGGAAGGAATAATGCTTTCTCCTTATCAGAGACCGATTTAAGTTCTGAAATAATTTTTTCCGGGAGATTATTTTCAGGATTCATTTGTATGTGATTGATGGCCAAAAAAATGAATTGGTTTAAGGTAAGTACAATAGATTTTTGATTGAAGCCTAAAAATAAAAAAACCTCCAGATATATAGTTAACTGGAGGTTTGAATTCTGATTTTCAGAATTGAAATTTAAAAATCCATGTCTTCCATATCTTCCCTTCCGCCTTCTCTTTTACCGTTTTTATCCCGGAATCCTCCAAATCTATAGGTGAATCCAAGTGTTCCTATTCTTGTTTCCCTGTTGAAGGCCCTGTTATATACAAAACGGGAGTCGACTGTTTTGATTCTAAAGATCTGGGTATTGAAAACATCGCTTACATTCAGGCTAATCGTTGCTTTTTTGTTCAGAATGTCTTTTCTCAATCCGATATTCAGACCCCAATAGGGTTCAATCTCACCTTGTGGGAATACAATTGGACCTCTGTAACTTCCCTGTACCTGTACAGAAAATAAGTTGGGAATAGCCATAGTGGACAATAAATTCATGGTCCAGCTGAAATTGGAATTGTTGAATCCTTCTCCCAGATTATCTCCGAAAATCTCTGAGTAAAAGAAGTTACCCGTTAAAGCCAAATCAAACCAGTCTGTTACTTGAAACTGATTTACCAATTCCAAACCTGTACTTTTTCTAATATTGGCATTTTCTCTGCTTTGTACCGTGATATTATCATCCAGGAGTGTGATGATTCTTGTTTGGACATTGGTGGAATACCTATGATAAACTGTTGCATTCAAGAGGTATTTTGACCAACCTTTCATATAGCCGATTTCATAGCTATCCGTCAATTCAGGTTGCAGGTTGGGATTTCCCACTGAAAAATTCAGCTGATCCCTTAGATTGTAAATGGGTGAAAGTGACCAGATATTTGGTCTTGAAATTCTCCTGCTGTAATTGACTGATATTTCCTGTTCTTCACCCAGATTATAGGTGGTATATACACTTGGAAAAAGATTAAAATAATTATTGACAAAATCTTCACCTGAACTTTCCAATAAACCCAATGTACGCGTGTACTCTCCTCTCAGACCGATCTGATATCCAAACTTGTTGATTCTGTTGCGATAAATCATATAAGTAGCATAAACATCCTCATCGAATGTATAGGTATCGCTCAAAGTGTCAATTGGAACGGGCAGAAAATTATCAGAGGCGATTCCCTGAGAAAAGGACTGATCCCTTTTCCATTGTCCGAATGTACCCTTTAATCCAGCTTCTATTTTGCCGTTTTCTCCCAGAGATTTTTCATAATCCAACTGAAAAATAGCGAAATTGCTTTCCCTTAGACTTTCATCCAATTGAACCAAACTGTTTTCAGGAACAAATTCATTTAAGGAGTTGTAGAAAGATTGTTCGGTGAACTGAGATTGATCTCTGTTGTCGAAGGCGTAAGAAAAAGAAGTATATAACCTTTGGCCTGAGGAATCAAGATCTAAAGTATAATTGATTCCAGTTTCGAAATTTAACCTGTCACTGCTTTCAAATCGATCTCTACTGAAAACACTGTCCAATTCATTGTTGATATTCAGGTTTCTTTGTAGCGTGATTTCATCTTCTGTTTCGCTTCCGAAATTTGCCTGAGCATAAATACCCAATACTGAATTTTCTGCAAAGTTGTAGTCCATCCCGGTTCGGAGTAGAGAGCCCCTTCTATTTTCAATTTCATCACCTTCTTCATCCAGATATCTGGAAATGCCAGGAACAAAATTCTCTCTTCTTCCTTCTGCTATCCTATATCTCCTTCTGTCCTGAAAGTCAAATGCCGTATAGTAATTGACCTTGTCCGTTCTGTAGTTGAGATTGATTCCGGCTTGATATTTATCTCTTGTTCCTACCGAGGCATTTACCTGACCGTTAAACCCCAGGTCCTGATTCTTTTTCAAAATAATATTGATGATACCGCCCACGCCTGCTGCATCATATCTCGAAGATGGATTGGTGATCAATTCAACCGATTTTATACTGTTTGCAGGAAATTGGGAGAGAATGTTATCCGTATCCGAGGAGGACAAGTTTGAAGGCCTGCCATTGATATAAATCAAAACTTCCCCACTTCCTCTCATGGAAATCCCCCCTTCCTCATCTACCTGTATGGAGGGTAAGGTTCCTAAAAGTTCAGCAGCTGTAGCCCCTTCTGCTACAATGCTGTTTTCCACATTGTAAGTTCTTTTGTCAATATCACTGGTGAAGATTGAAGACACCCCCTCGACTACGACTTCCTGAAGATTGGTAGCATCTGTCCCAATGATCAAATTGCCAATGTTCTGGATATTTTTTCCACCGACAGTAATTTCTTTGAATAGACTTTCATAGCCAATAAATCCGGCCCGAAGCAAGTAGGTTCCTTTCTCTGCATTAATAAGGAAGGTGCCGTCAAGGTCACTTATGCTTCCCGTTACCACAGAGGAGTCATTTGGCAAAAGCAAAGCGATATTTGCAAATTCTAAAGCCTGATTGGAATCTCTATCTAAAATTTTCCCTTTGATGGTAAAGGATTGCGAGATGGCATCTGTGAATGTGAAAAGGAAAAAAGCTGACAATAAATAAGGTAAAAGAGGTTTCATTTTAAATGGTTTTATTTCAATAATGCTGATAATGGGTAGAATATTTTATTTACATTCTATACCCATGCTCTATATGGGGAACGACCGTGAATCTGTTTGGTTTGGAATTTATATGTATATACAATTAATTTTTTTGTAGGCTGTGAATAGGATACATGAGTGGTAAGAGGAGACGTGCCAATTGGGGATATGATGGTATTCTTAACTTTCTTCAAAAAAATAGATATGCTGACAAAAAAATTAAAACAAGGGTAAAACTTTGAATTTTTGTAATATTTAAATACAAAGATTTTTTAGTATGATTAAATGGTTGTAAATTTAATATTTAAATATTCTATTTTTAATAATTTAATAAATCTTTTATCCATGAATATTGAATGTACTTTTGGAAAATTCAAAATAATTAAAACGCTTTCAGACAAAGATGAACTATTGATTCTGTCACAATGGGATTGTTTGGTAAAGGTTTTTGAGAACAGCAGGATATTTTCAGTGAATAAAAAGGACGCTATTTTTGGTGTGTATACTGAACGAACTGAATTATTGGAAACCCTCAGCAAATTGATCCAACATATTGATTACAGGGATTGGGACCACTTACATTTAGGTGCTGATCATTTTTTTGAAAAGCACAATTCCTGACTTGGTCAATTTTCTGCCAGTTTTTCCAATGTCTGGATTATCAGTTGATCCACGATACTGTAAGAGTCTTTTGCAAATTCTTGGGTGATTCTGTTGGCAACAATAGCATTCAAACTAAGCATTTCATGTCCAAGCATTCTCCCCATGGCATAATATCCTGCAGTTTCCATTTCAAAATTTGTCAGTCTGAAACCATCAAGATTGATGGCGGAGAGTTGCTCAATGATATTTGGAATAGCAGGTTTTAGCCGGACTTCCCGGCCCTGAGGCCCAAAAAATCCAGGGCAGGTTACTGTATTTCCATGGATGAGATCATTGCCCAATAGGTTCAATAATTTTTGTGAGCCTTCTACGCAATAGGGAATAAAGGGAAGATTCAGCTTTTCCTGGATCTCATTACTGACACTTCTCTCAAAATCGGAAAAATCAGAGATATAATAAGTCATTAAAGTATCGAGACCAATTCCAAAAACAGAAGCCAAAAGAGATCCTGAAGGTATTCCTGCCTGCATGCTTCCTGAAGTACCTATCCGGATAATATCCAGACTGGTATGATTTTTTTTGGGGATACGGGTTGTCAGATCAATATTGACAAGGGCATCTAATTCAGTCATGAAAATCTCAATATTGTCGGTTCCCATTCCAGTGCTGATAACTGTCAGCCTTTTCCCTTTATAAATTCCGGTATGGGTGACAAACTCTCTTTTCGAAATTGAAAATTCAATCTCATCAAAATATTGGGACACTTTCTGAACCCTATCAGGATCACCTACAGCAATAATAGTTGAAGCCAGGTGTTCTGGCTTCAAATTCAAATGATAAATGCTTCCATCAGGATTGATGATCAGTTCTGACTCCGGTATCCTTTTGTTCATGAATCGATTGTTTTACTTTTTCTTTATCCTGCCTTCTAAGCAATCCTTTAAATGGATTATAACCATTGGTGTTTTTCTGATAATAGCCAGTTCCGTTGTAAGGCCTTTTTTCAGGATGCTCTTTGCATTCGACAGAACAGGCACCATCCATTTCCCAGCCGCAGTTTTCGCAGATAGGCAAATGTTCGTTACAGCTCGGGTTGGCGCAATTGACCATGCGGTCACTTTCTGTGCCGCAAATATGACATGTGGAAATAATCTTGGGATTGACCTTGTTGACCTCTACAGCAATTCTGTTGTCAAAAACATAGCATTTTCCCTCAAAATCCTCTCCACCGGCCTCCAGGCCATACTTGATGATTCCGCCATGAAGCTGATACACATCTTTAAAGCCTTGTTCAAGCAGGAAGGCTGAGGCTTTTTCGCATTTGATTCCCCCTGTACAATAAGTCAATACTTTTTTGTTTTTAAGGTGTTCCAATTCTTTCACCTTTTCCGGGAAATCGCGGAAATTCTCAATATCCAAAGTAAGGGCGTTTTTGAATCTGCCCAATTCGTGTTCATAATTTGATCTCACATCCAAAATCACCACATCATCCTGATCTTTCAAGGCTTTGAATTCCTCAGGTTCCAGGTGTTTTCCGGTCTTGATATTTGGATCGAGGTGTCTAAGACTACTGTGTACAATCTCCGGCTTTACACGCACATGTATTTTTGCAAATGCGTGGCTGTCATGGGTATCGATTTTAAATTCTGTTTTTGCAAAGCGGGGATCCGAATGAATATAGGCCATGTATTTTTCGCAATCTTCTTTCAGACCGGAAACGGTACCGTTCAGCCCTTCAGGAGAAATGATGATTCGGCCCATGATGTTGTTTTCGATGCAGAACAGGTGGTGTTCTTCACGGTATGCCTCGGTATCTTCAATTTCGGCATAGCAGTAATAGAGTAGGATGTTGTATTGTTTGTTTTCCATAACTGAAGCCCTGTTTCAAGCAGGGTGTTTTGGTGGGAATTATTTTAGTTTTTAGAAGGTAGATTTTAGATTTTTAGTCCCGATACCATCGACCTTCTCTAAATTTAAGCGCAATGATTTTGATCTTCTATTATCAATAATTAGTCTCGTAAACCTAAGTAAATGTTTATAAGTAATATCCTTTAATATCAATAAATATCAAAGAATAGGAATGCTGGATATCCATAATAGGAATCTGAGGTAATTTTATTTAATTTTTACAGCAGGATTTCCAAATACCGTTTCTCCGTCTTTGACATCTGAGATGACTACCGAACCGGCGCCGACTCTAGCGTTTTTGCCCAGGGTAACGCCGGATACAATGATCACCCCGGATCCGATAAATGCCCCCTCTTTGATCGTAGCGTTTGAGTTGACGATAGCGCCTGCACCTATTTGAACAAAGTCTTCTATGGCAGCACCATGATCCACAATGGCACCCGAATTGAAAATGCAATGACTTCCGATTTTGGCACCCGCCCCGATATTGACTTGGGCATTGATAAAATTCCCGTGGCCCAGTTCAGCGTCCGTGGAAATATAAGACGTTTGATGGATGGCATTGATGGGCTGGACTTTCCGCTTATCAATCAGCATTTTGACCAGAAACTGACGGTATTTGTTATCATCTACGGCTACAAATGCTTCTGTTTTTTTTCCGATCAATTTTAGGAATCCATCATCCTCAGGGTTCCCAAGCACAGGGACAACATTGATTTCTGTGCCGTGCAATTTCTCATCTTCATCCAAAAAACCATAAACGATCACCTGATTGCTATTGAATATTTCCAATGCAGGGTGGGCTATGCCTTTTGCTCCAAGTATGATTACGGGTTTTTCCATGGTCTTTTGTATTCGGATGGCAAAAGTACGGTATATAGTACTTTTAACCAAAAATCAATTCCTTCCCGGTTTAAGGAGATTTTGTCCGATTTTACATTCGAGACATTTTTTTGGTTTGCAATAATCATGGTAAAGTCCCAGCATTCCCTGTGAATCAAAAGCATTTTGCGCCTTCCAGGAGTGAAATGAAAATTTTCTTATGATAAAATTATCTTCGGCAGCCAGATCCTGAAGTACATCAAAGCACTTTTCTTTCCATTCGCTATCCTGAAGATATTGCCCGTAGGTATACCAAAGGGGTACGGTGAAATTGATAGTTAAAAGGGCTAAAGTGTTGTTGCTTAGTTTTTTGGATAGTCTTTTCTGGGAAAGACCTCCGATTCTGAAATGTTGCTGCCAATAGTCCGGTACTTGGATTTCAAATACTTTTTTGAATGCGGCAGCATCATTGACCGATGAGAAAAGGTTTGGATTATTGGAAAGAATTTGGGCAAGTTGGGCAATACGGACAGCAGGGAAATTCTGGGGTCTTACTCCCATCATTTTCCATTCCTGATGATGGATTGTTTTTTTCAAACTGTACTTTTTCTGATAAAAATCATATTCTTTTTTTAGGTGCTTCCCATATTCATCTTCGGGATCTTCCGGAATCAAGTCAGCCTGACCCAACAAGATGGCTTCTATGACTACAGACTGCTTTCCATGTTTTTGCAATGTCCGATAGGGGATACTTTCGGCAAGTCTGAGCATTGCCTCTGAATTGGTTTTGAATCCGAAGCATTGGAAAAGCCATCGGTAGGTGCCTTCTTCCCAATCATTTTTGATTTCTTCCAAAATCCTTATCAATTGGGTGGATTTCTTTTCCAGCCTTTCCACCAGGGCTTTTTCCAACATGGAGAATTTGATGATCGGAAGAAAATCCTTTAGCTCTGATCCACAGAGAATTTCATCCTTGCTGCTGACCAAGCGTTCATAGTTGCGCAGCACGTCAAGCCAGATTTTCCCTTTCAGTTCCAAAGTGGGGATATGACTTCCATCATTGCGTAGGATTGGTTTGTCATCTTCCCATACCACATGTAATATCACAGCATCATACCTTTGATCGGAGTCGTGGGAGTGATTTTTCCAATCGGAAGATTTCCTATGGACTTCCACATGTCCGAAATGCTCCAAATTTCCGATTTTAATCAGGGCTTCCAAAAAATCAGGACCTTCATAAAAATTGTGGTAGCCGATTTTTTTCACTTCCAAGGATAAACCATCAGTTGTAGTCAATTGCCTTTTTTCAAAATACTGGTACTTCCATACCATCTGTAATAAGTCTTCTTTAAAGTCCATCATCAAAAATTGGGTTAAAAATTACTGAACCGCTCAAATTAAATATCCCATTAATTTAAGAGAATTTCATTTGAAAAAAAACATTTTAGGTGTAATAATCTGTCTGATAAATGGTTAATCATTCAACTTGATTTTTGGTATGGTGCTTTGGGTGATTGAGTCGGTTTAAAAAAATCCTTTCTTTTCTCTTCATATTAAACAAAGGTCCTAATTTTGCAGCTTGAAATTTTCAGATCAAATTAAACCAACTCATACATTGAAAAAAATTATCCTTTTTGTATTGACATTGATTCCCTTATATGCTGCTGCCCAAGAACAAGGTATAGGATTGCGTTTTGGAGAACCGTTTTCAGTTACCTTCAAGACATTTCTGGACGATCAGATTTCATTGGAAGGGATGATTGGGAGTGCGGGTCCCAACAGTGCACAATATTATCAAAGGGCTTTTGACAGGAATAGGCCCAGTACAAATGCCTTTTATGTAAGTCATAGTACTTCAAGTTCCATTTCCGTCAATTTCAGGAGTGCCTATCACGAGGATTTCACCAGTGAATTGGGGATTGAACAAGGATATATTTTGGGTTATGCAGGCGCAGGTCTTCAGCTTAGATCGGTAAATGTTGACTATACGTATACCGACACTTCGATTTCCCCTGATTTACTCAGGGAGTCAAGAACAAACGTGGATTTTGGAGCAGATTTATTTGGAGGGGCTGAATACTATTTTGACAGCGCACCTATCAGTGTATTTGCTGAAGTTGGCTTATTTTTGGAATTATTGGATAGTTTTGGACATATCAAATTCCAAGGAGGAATAGGGGTAAGGTATTTGTTTTAAAAGGATGAAAAAAATCTTAATTGGAATTGCCGTAGTATTCTTTTTTGGATTTGGATTCTTTTTATTCCAGATTATGGGCGGTTTCAATGATATCAAAGTTGAATTGGTGGATCTTGGAACGCTTGAATTATCAGGCATCAGGTTCAGAGGGAAACCGCAAGATGAAGCTTTGAGAGATGCCTTTGTCCGTATTGAATCCATTCAGAAAGAAAATCAGGAATCCCAAATACACACGATTTATTATATTGAACCGGCGGGGAGAATGGATACCATGGAGGTTTTTGTCGGTTTGGAAAAAAAATGGGTCAGCAAGGAGGAAGCGTTGGAGGAGTTGACATTTGCTGCCGAACAATCTATTGTTGCGCGAATAAAGGCCCATCGCTTTGTCATGCCCGGCCCGGTAAAGGTTAAGTCCAAAATTCTTGATTTTGCCAGGGAAAATAATTTGCCCGAACCCAGGATTTTTATAGATCGTATTCTAGGTCCTGATGAAGTTATGGTCATAGCAGTGAAAGAATAGAGCAAATAGTGCAAAGAATAAAATTTGCCCGGCAAAACTAAAAAGAACCAAAAAATTCAATCTTACGTCTAAATCTTAAATCAAAACCCACTAAAATGAATGTTATGAAAAAATTATCGTTGATAATACTCTTTGGAGGCTTGGCCTTCATTCATGCTTGTGTCGGTCCTACAGGACCTCCGGGACCTCCGGGAGTACCGGGTGCAGATGGTCAGGTACTTTTGGGAGAAGCCTTTGAAGTCGATGTCAATTTTACAGAGGCCAATGGTTTTTTAGAGGAATTCAGTTTTGATCCTCCGATTTTTTCGAGTGATGTAGTGTTGATTTATATCAGGTGGGAAACCCTGAACGGGAATACCATTTGGAGAATGATTCCCCAAACTGTGTTTTTTGAAGAAGGCGCTTTGGTATACAACTTTGATTTCAGCAGGGTTGATTTCGCTATTTTTCTGGAAACAACTTTTGATCCCACTGTTTTGGATAATTCATGGACAAGGAATCAGAGATTCAGAGTTGTGGTAGTTCCTGCAGAATTTGGTAGTGCCAAAGTAGATTACAGCGACTATAATGCTGTCATTGACATGCTAGGTTTAACAGAAGAGAGTTTTGTCAAACTCGAACCCAAGAATTAAATCCAATCGGGTCAAAAATGGTTTTTTAAAGATTTGAAAATTAAAAATCATCAGTCTCCCACAGGTATTCTAAATCCCAAGATTTGGTAATGTCTGTGGGAGGATTCGTTTTGAGCTTTTCTTTTATAATTTCCCCCTCCTAATAATTACTAAAATTCTATCTTTGCCCCATGCAATTGAAAAATGACTTATTGATAAGAGCAGCCAAAGGACAGCCCGTGGAAAGGACTCCGGTTTGGTTGATGCGACAGGCAGGCAGGATTTTGCCGGAGTATAGGGCAGTAAGAGAAAGTGTCAGTGGTTTTATTGAACTGGCCAAAACTCCTGAATTGGCTTCGGAAGTCACCCTACAGCCTGTTGACATCCTTGGTGTGGATGCTGCCATCATATTTTCTGATATACTTGTGATTCCGGAAGCTATGGGACTTCCCTATGAAATGGTGGAAAAAAGAGGTCCATGGTTTCCAGAAACTGTCAAATCAGATTCAGATATCAAAAAGTTGAGGATTGCAGATGGAAAAGACGACCTCAATTATGTCATTGAAGCCATAAAAATCACCAAAAAAGCCCTCAACGGAAGGGTTCCATTAATTGGTTTTGCCGGAGCACCATGGACTATTTTTGCCTATATGATCGAAGGATCGGGCAGTAAGACATTCTCAAAGGCAAGAGCCATGCTATATACCGAGCCGAAATTGTCACATAAGCTTCTCCAAATGATTACGGATAGTACGATCAACTATCTCAAAGCCCAAGTTGAAGCCGGGGTAAACCTCGTTCAGGTTTTTGACAGTTGGGCTGGGATATTGCCGCCGGATCATTACAGCGCGTTTTCTCTGCCCTATATTTCCCAGATATGCGAAGCTATCCAGGAAGTTCCCAAAACAGTTTTTGCCAAAGGTGCATTTTTTGCGAGAGAAGAAATGGCCCTTCTTGACTGTGAAACCATCGGTCTGGACTGGAATATGGGAATAGCCGAATCCAGAAAATTGATCGGACCGGATAAAACCCTACAGGGAAACCTTGATCCAGCCGTCTTGTATGGAAGCGCCAAGCAAGTAGAAGAAGCTACAATATCCATGATGGACCAGTTTAAAGGAAGCAGGCATATTGCTAATTTGGGACATGGCGTTTATCCTGATATAGATCCGGAAATGGTAAAAGTCTTTGTTCATACAGTCAAAAATTATCGTTAACAATAAATATCCAATGATAAATCAAAAAAGGAAGGCTGAACAGCCTTCCTTTTTTGATTTACTAAATATTGAGCTGGTTTGTTGATTAACTTTCAATTTTTTATCAATATGGTTGTTTTTTTAACTATAAAAGTCAATAAAAATTGTATTTAACAAAATTATTGTTAATTTTCAAACATTAAATCAGTATGTCAACATAAAATATGTTTAAGCTGGTTTAAAAGCAAACCTATTTATTTACAAAACCTATTAAACCTATGAAAAACAACTTTACAACCTTTTCAAAAAAGGGTGCCTTGCTGAGCCTTATGGTTTTTGCAATCGCAACGTTTGGTGCAAATGCACAAGAAGAAGAAAAATTCAGTTTTGATGTTTCGCTGAATTCAGATCAGTTCTTTGGATTTTATCCATTTTTCCAGGGAGCCTACAGTATCAATGAAAAGATGGATTTTACTTTTTACGGGATTCTTTGGTCAGGTGGAACCGGCGGAGGTTGGGGCAATTGGACTGAGTTTGGCGTGGGACTCAATTTTGAAGTCTCCGAAGGACTGAGCATCAATCCTCAGATCGGAGTCTTGGGAGGTAATCTTCTTTCTTCGGGCACAGCAGGAAGCGCTGTCTTTGGAGATGGTATTGTGCCTAACCTGACCATCAACTTGGATAAGGAAAAAATCGAAGGGCAAATTTATGGTGGATTCTATGCGCCATTGAGAAATGAGGCCTCTCCAACCGGCACTACACTTTCCTTCCTGCATTATTGGGCGAATCTGGGTTATAAGGTATCTCCTTTCTTCTCTTTTGGGGCACATTTTGAGCATTTGGTCAATACGGGAGGTTCAAATGTCTCTGAGTCCTCAGATGTTTATCAATGGCTTGGGCCCTACGTTCAATTTTCCAAACCAGGTGGAGGGCCTTTTGCAAGATTTTCAGCAGGTACAGATTTGTATGATGGTGGAGGCAATGATTCCTTCTTTAAACTAACTACAGGCTTTAGTTTCTAAAAATTGAAAATACTTTAAGATTCAAGTGTCTATAAAACATCAAAAAAGTCACTTGTTCTTTGACACATTCCACAACAGCGTATTTATAAAAAAGGCCGGATTAAATTTCCGGCCTTTTTTATTCTGGTGAAACAGGATCTCCTACTTTGATTGTCAGCCCCTCCAAAAGTGACATGTTTTGCCCAAACATGACTTTGTTTGATACCGTTCTGTATTTTGCCAAAGTTTTGAGCGGTTCTTTTCCTTTTATCCCTGTTTTTTGGTCAATGGTGGTCATCACGCACCTGGCACAGGGTTTGGTGATCTTAAAAAGTGATTTTCCGATTTTTACCTTATCCCACTCATCTTCTTCAAAAGCTTTTCCCCTGGAAAACACCAAATTTGGTCTGAACCTATCCATAGGGACCGGATTTTGAAGTTTTGTATTCAAGTCGTCCAAAGAAGCCTGTCCGATCAGCAGGTAAGGCATGCCATCTGCAAAACTGACTGATTCATTGTTCACGGCATATTTGGGATTCAGCTTTCTTTGAGTGGATTCCGGCATGACCACCAAGTCGCAGTCCAAATTCAGTTGATTTGTAAACCATTTGCTTACAGAATTATCCACCAACTGTCCGATTACTGTGTCATCCCATACAGTAACGGAAATCAATTTTTTGGTTTTGGGTTCAAAAGGAATGAGGATATTGGTTTCGGGATGATCTTTTCTAAATACATTTAGGCCACCTGCCATCAATTCCACCTGTAATAAAGCCATTTGGTGGAGCTTTCTTTGCGTTAAAAAAATCCCGTTCTTGTCTACAAGCATCCATCTGCGGTCATATTTTAGACCACGTTCTTCCAGAACTGATTCATTCAGGCGGATTCCGCCAAGAGATTTGATCGGGTATATGTAAATATCTGTTAAGTACATCTTCCTAATAGTAATGTTGTGAAGTTGAAAGGCAATCTTTGAACAAAAAGTTTTTTAAATTCCTGAAAAAAATCCATGAGTTTACCTCCATTCCCTAAATCTTTCCGGAATTTCAGGTGAAAAAAATTTGGTAAACAATAAACGTATAGGATTTTCTTGTTCCAATTTTAAAATAGAAAGGGGATTGAGAAAGTGTTTTGTCAGAGAATTTTTGGTAAAATCCTGAGAAAATGCAGAAACCATCAAAAAACAAAGGAGGAAAATGGCGGCCCATTTTTTTCTTTCTTTTTGCAATCTGGTTTTTCTATTTGGATTCATATTGCTAAGATACAAAATGATAGGATTTAGTTGCACGGTAGAAAAAGGATTTTTTAGAAAATTAGAAATGCTATAAAAAATAACGGTAAAATATATTTTTGGATTAATTTTTAACAGATAAATGTAATTCTCTAAAACAATTTTGGGAAGGTGAATCGTAGGGATTTTTTCCGGAAGGAACAGAGGGTGATCCATTGCAATCCTTTCTGCCTTCACCATGCGATATTTTGGAAGACTGCAGTCCTCTCTCAAAAAAATCAAACTAAATGCCCTCCAATTTTCACTTTTTTAATGAAATTGAAAAATTTTAACTATTTGAAAAATTCAATCGTTTTCGGTTGCGAATTCTGCATAAAAAAATCGGTTTTATTAATGATTGATGAAAAATACCATTATTATATTATCATGGCACTTGCCAAAAGCCAACTTAGCCAATTGTTAAAAATTGCAAAATTAATTTTAATGAATCAAATTAGATTTGAAATTAACTGTATAAACCATTTTGTTTTTTTCAAAACAACAAACCCTATGAGAAATTATTTACAAAAAATGAAAGCATTTATGATGGTGGTGATGCTGACTTTCGTCAGTATTGCTGCGGCAAATGCTCAAGGCAGGGAGGTATCCGGAACTGTCCTTGATGCAACGCTTAAAGATCCGCTTCCGGGCGTGACAGTACTGATCAAGGGTACAACTCGAGGTACCACTACAGATTTGGATGGTAGGTTTGCTCTCAGTGTTCAGCCGGGAGATGAAACCTTGGTTTTTTCCTTCGTAGGTTTTACTCCTATAGAGATGATGATAGGAAACCAATCAGTTTTTAATATAGAATTGGAAGAAGATATCCAAAGTCTCCAGGAAGCTGTAGTAATCGGTTACGGTACACAGGACAAGAAAGAGATTACTTCAGCTGTAGTTTCTGTTGGTGTGGAGGAATTTAACAGAGGTAACTTTCCTAATCCTACCCAGTTGCTTCAGGGAAAAGTGGCCGGTCTATCGGTAACCAGAGCAGGTGGTAACCCTAACTCACAACCTACTATTCGTTTGAGGGGTATTTCTTCATTTGGTGCCACACAATCACCATTGATTGTATTGGATGGAGTAATTGGAGCCTCTATTGATGCGGTGGATCCAAATGATATTGAATCTTTTGATGTATTGAAAGATGCTTCTGCGGCTGCTATTTATGGTACAAGAGGTGCAGCAGGTGTTATTTTGATCACTACTAAAAGAGGTTCAAAAAGAAAAGGGATAACCAATGTAACTGTCAACACATTTGGTGCGGCAGATGTAGCCACCAATTTGATTCCTGTATTGTCGCCTGAAGAGTTCGTAGCAAGAGGCGGATTGGATTATGGATCAAGAACCGATTGGAGGGACGAAATAACTCAGACTGCTTTGAACGGAACAGTCAATGCTTCCATTACAGGTGGTTTTGAAAATACTTCTTATTTGGCTTCTGTCAACTACCGAAATAACGATGGTATAGTGAAGGGAACCAACAGAGAAACTTTGAATACCAGATTCAATTTGAATCACGGTGCTATGAATAATCGCTTAAGGATGAATCTCAGTCTCGCATATACCAGTACTGATGCGACTGATGTGAATAGTGAGGCGGTAAGGTATGCGACCATTTATAATCCAACAGCGCCAATTCGTGAGAATACTGCTGAAGCAAATAATTCTTTTGGAGGATATTTCCAAAGACCTTTATTTGATTTCTACAATCCAGTTGCCTTGATCAATCAGCAAAGATTTACCAATGAGGTGAGGTCCGCTCTTTATTCCTACAGGTTAGAGTATGATATAACAGATAAAATAACAGCGTCTACTCAGTTTTCACAAGACAGATTGTCTGTTTTGAGCTCGGACTTTTTCTCAAGACAGGATTTTCAAACAGGATTTGGACGTAGTGGCCAGGCAGGTCAGAGAAATTTTGACAGGACACAGTCTATTTGGAACGGTACTTTGAGGTTTGAAGATGAAATCTTTGATAAAATGGACTTTACTTTCCTTTTGGGAGGTGAGACTCAGATTTTCGAAGAAAAAGGCTTCAATGCCTCCACAACAAGATTTTTGTTTGATCAAGGTCCCAATAATTTGGGTGCAGGTGGTTTGAGATTCGGACCTGGCACTGATATGGGTTCATTTGCGACAAGAGCTGTTTTGAATTCTTTGTTTGGTAGGGCTAACTTCAATTATGCCAATACCTATTTCTTGTCAGCCTCTTTAAGAGCAGAAACTTATTCCGGTTTTGGTAAAGAAAATCAGACAGGTTATTTCCCGGCGATCAGTGCGGGTGCAGATTTTACCCAGATTTTTGATATGGGCATTTTCAGTCAATTCAAGCCAAGAGCTTCCTTTGGTATAGTGGGTCAGCTTCCTCCTTCTCCAACATTGGCTTTGGGTATTTTTGGCAACGGAAACAGAATCCCATTAAATCCTGCTGATCCTGTCAACTCGGTATTTGTGGGAATAAACCAGTTGAACAATCCAAATCCACAATTAAAATGGGAGACAACCCAAGAATTTACCTTTGGGATAGACTTTGGTTTGTTACAGGGTAAAATTACCGGTCAGATGGATTTCTATCAAAGAAATATTTCTGATTTGATCTTCAATACGGAAGTACCTGTGGGGGCTCCGAATGAATTTGATCCCGGAAACTTTTACACTGCAAACAATATCTGGGCAAATATCGGTGATTTGTCCTCCGGTGGTTTTGAATTCTTAGCATCCTATAACAATGTTAAATTAGGAAGGGTAAATTGGACACCTTCGATTAACTTCACTATTTATCAAAGAACAAGAATAGGAAATATCGGTGTAGGTTCTATTCAGCTTCCTGAAATCAGGGCTGGTGTACCTGGTGCACCGGGACAAAACAACAATCCTATCGTTTGGAATAAAGAAGGTGAAAGAATAGGTGACTTCTACGGCCCAAGATTATTGGGACTGACAGAAAACGGGGAGTATATTTTATCTGGAGAGACTCCTGATGAATTTGAAAGATTGGGTAACGGACTTCCAACAGGTGATTTCGGATTTGTGAATTCGTTCACATATGGCAACTGGGATTTGAATTTCCTATTAAGAGGAAGCTGGGGTCACTTGATTTACAACTCCTTCAGAGGATTCTATGAAAACGCTGATGGGTCATCATTGACCTGGAATTCTGTCATTACTAAAAACACTCCGACCAATCCGCTCGTTACATCTACACCTACTTTCTCTGATCTTTATTTGGAGCGAGGTGATTTCATGAGATTGGATAACCTTCAGATTGGTTACAATGTACCTTCTAAGTCCCAGTTCGTGAGTAGCCTGAGACTTTACGGTGGTGTTCAGAATTTATTCACCATCACACAGTTCTCCGGTGTAGATCCTGAGGTTCGTTGGGGTGATGCAACAGATAATAATAATCCATTAGCTCCTGGTATTGAGAGAAGAAATACATATTTCTTGCCTAGAACCTGGACAGCGGGATTAACAATAACCTTTAAATAACATAAACTAAGTATAAATATGTTACGATCAATTAAATCATTATGTATTGGAACTCTGGTCGCCGCGACTATGGGGTCTTGTTGGGAATTGGAGCAGGAGGTGCTCACAGGAATTACTCAAGATGAATTGCTTGAAAATGTGACGCCTGAACTTATTGAAGTTTTGAAGCAGTCCGCATACAGTGCTGTAGTTTCTAACTGGGGCGGTCATGGTGGCCTATACAGTATTATTGAAGTTTCTTCTGATGAGATGGCCATTCCTCAAAAAGGTGCTGACTGGGAAGACGGTGGTATATGGTTGAGAAATCACAGGCATACCTGGATTTCAACTGATGGGCCATACAATGGTGCTTGGCAATATGCCTTTAGAATTGTTGGTGAGTCCAATTTGTTGTTACAACAATTTCCTGATTTGGAAGAATTGGGAGCTGAATTGAGAGTCCTTAGAGCTTTGGGTTATCTTTGGCTGATCGATAATTTTGGTAATGTTCCCATTATTATCGAAACAGACAGGGGAGGTAATCCACCTCAGAACACCAGGTTAGAGGTATTTAACTTTATTGAGTCTTCCATATTGGACAATGTGGATTTGCTTACTAAAACCAATACCAGGACGAACCTAAATTATTGGACTGCGCACATGATTCTTGCGAAGTTGTACCTGAACGCAGAAGTGTACACAGGTACTGCTAGATGGGCGGAAGCCGAGGCTGTTATAGATGTAATCATTAATGAAGGTCCGTATTCTTTATCTCCAAACTTCTTCTCAAGCTTTGCATCAGCAAATTCCAATTCTCCGGAGAATATGTTTACCCTTCCATATGATGCCAATAATGCGGGAGGTTTCAATATTCACCAAATGACCTTCCATTACAGCACGCAGCAAACTTTCGAGTTACAGGAGCAGCCTTGGAACGGTTACACCGCTTTGGAAGAATTCTATAACAGCTATGAAGATGGTGATGTGAGGAAAAATAGTTTAAGAGAAGGTCCTCAGTTCCGTTCTGATGGAGTTACTCCAATCACTGATGCTTCAGCAGAGGCCGATGATCCGGATGGTCCTCCAATCAACTTTACTCCTAACATCAATGAGTTGGCACCAAATGCTCTTAGGCAGGCAGGAACCAGGGTTAACAAATTTGAAATACCCTTAGGATCAGCTCCGAATTTAAGTAACGATTTCCCCATCTTTAGATATGCTGATGTACTCTTGATGAAGGCAGAAGCTGCTTGGAGACAGGGAAAAACAGCCGTTGCTCTTGAGTATGTAAACCAAGTTAGGGAAAGAGCAAATGTTGCCGCTTTGACAGCAATAGATGCTGATGCTTTATTGGCTGAAAGAGGAAGAGAATTATTTGCCGAAGGTCACAGAAGATCGGATTTGATCAGATTTGGAAAGTTTAATGATGCTTGGTGGGAAAAAGCTCCCTCTGCGCCTTTCAGAAACCTTTTCCCAATTCCGGAGAATCAACTTCAGGCCAATCCTAATTTGAACCAGAACGAAGGATATTAATCCTTAGTTTTATATAAATTATTATAAAGAAGTGCGCCATGGCGCACTTCTTTTGATTTATAAGAGGCCTCCAAAAACAGTATATATTTGCAATGCTTGTAGAGATCTACATATATTGAGGACTTTAATCATCTTTACCAATTTCGATTTCCAACCTTGGACCGTTACATCATTTTCTTATTCATCATTGCTTTTACCCTGGACTCCTGTTCTTCAAAAAAAGCTGGAGACAAGAATCTTTTTGAGTTGATGGACAAATCATGGACGGGAGTGGATTTCAGGAATGATCTGGATTATAATGAAAAATTCAATCCCTATATTTTTAGAAATTTTTACAATGGCGCCGGGGTAGCCTTAGGAGATATCAATAATGATGGATTGGTTGATATTTTTTTGGCGGGAAATCAGGTAGAAAACAAACTTTACCTGAATAAAGGGAATTTCCGGTTTGAAGATATTACCAAAAAAGCCGGGTTGGCAATCTCCGGTATTTGGTCTACAGGCGTGAGCATGGCAGACGTCAATGGAGACGGTTTTTTGGATATTTATGTGTGTAAGTCAGGCCCTTTGAAAGGAGAACGTAGATACAATGAACTTTTCATCAATAATGGTGACCTGTCCTTTACCGAAAAGGCCAAAGAATATGGTATTGCCGACGAGGGACTTTCCCAACATGCAGTTTTCTTTGATTTTGACAGAGACGGGGATTTGGATATGTACCTGCTCAACAACTCTGCCCGATCCATCGGAATCAATGATCTAAGAGAAGGTCAAAGAGATGTAAGAGATCCTTTCGGTGGGAATAAGCTGTATAGAAATGATAAGGGTAAGTTCAATGATATCAGTGAAGCAGCAGGAATTTACGGATCGGCAATTGGGTATGGTTTGGGCGTAACTGTATCAGATATCAATAAAGATGGTTGGCCGGATCTGTATGTTTCCAATGATTTTTTTGAGAAAGATTACCTGTATATCAATAATGGTGACGGTACTTTTTCAGAATCTCTTGAAGAGATGATGAGCGAAATCAGCATGGGTTCTATGGGTGCCGATATCGCAGATCTTAACAACAATGGATGGCCTGATATTTTTGTAACCGAGATGCTTCCTGAAAGTCTGGAAAGAGTGAAAACCAAAACACCTTTTGAGGAATGGGATAAATATCAGGCAAATGTAAAAGCGGGCTATTTCCATCAGTTTACCCGAAATACACTACAAAGGAATATGGGTTACAAACCGGATTCTGATCAGGTCTATTTTGTGGAAGTGGCCCGTCAGGCAAGGGTGCATGCTACGGATTGGAGTTGGGGAGCCTTGATTTTTGATGTGGACAATGATGGCTTAAAGGATATTTTTGTCGCAAACGGTATAGTTAAAGATTTGACAGATTTCGACTATGTAGACTATTATGTGAATAATCAGAACTTGATTGCCCAATTCCGAAGGGACAGTGTTTTGTTGACCAAAATGATCGATGAATTTCCCTCTGTCCCCCAGCAGAATTTTCTTTATAAAAATTCAGGAGATTTTCAATTTGCAAATATTGCCGCCCAATCAGGGATGGATCAATTGACTTTTTCAACCGGTGCCGCTTATGCTGATCTGGATAATGATGGGGATTTGGACTTGGTGGTCAATAATCTAAACGGGGAGGTTTTTATTTTCAAAAACAACAGCAGAGAAATCAACGGTCATCACTATTTACAACTCAAATTACAAGAGCAGTTTGGGGCACAGGTTACTGTATATGCCGGAGATCAGCTTTTTTTTGCAGAATATAATCCTGTCAAAGGCTATATGTCTTCTGTGGAGCATAGGTTGCATTTTGGCTTGGGGGCAATTACCAAATTGGATTCTATATTTATTTCATGGCCAAATGGAGAATCCGATATGTTGAAAGAAATTGATGTGGACCAAATGCTGGAGGTGTTTCCGGGTACTTCCCCAATGGAAGCTGATAAGGATTTGACCTATTCCAACACCTATTTGAATACAATTTCTCCTCAAATACCCTGGCAACATGTGGAGAGTGATTTCATTGATTTTGACAGAGACAGATTACGTTTTATGATGGCATCCAACGAAGGACCGGTAATTGAGGTGGGGGATGTGAATAATGATGGGCTGGATGACTTGTTTTTGCCCGGAGCAAGAGGTCAGGCATCAGGCGTCTGGATTCAGCAAAAAGATGGACAATTTCAGAATTCTCAAAATTTCGAAGCTGAAAGTCTTTCTGAGGATATTGGAGGTTTGTTTTTTGATGCGAATGGGGATGGCAATTTGGATTTATATGTACTCAGTGGAAGTCTTGAGTTTGGAAATAAAAACACCAACTACCAGGACAGGCTTTACCTGAATAATGGAAAGGGCATTTTTGTCAAATCAGAAAATAAATTGCCTTTGAGGTTTGAGAGCTCCTCATTTGTAAAGGCTTTTGACCATAATGAAGATGGAAAGGCCGATTTATTGATTGGTACCAGAACTGTTCCTTTTGCTTATGGGATACCTGGAGATGTTATATTGTTGGAAAATCAAGGGGACGGGGTTTTTATAGATAAAACAGAACTTTTAGGGCCGGACCTGAAAAATTTGGGAATGACAAGAGATGCCTGGATTGGTGACTTGGATGGAGATGGAAATGTTGAATTCGTTATACTTGGAGAATGGATGGGGATTAAAATCTTTAAAAAAGGGGCAAAGGGATATGCTGAAGTTTCGTCAGATTTCGGTTTTGACAACACAGGAGGCTTGTGGAATACAGTTCATGTATTTGATGCCAATGGAGACGGAAATCCCGACATTTTAGCAGGCAATATGGGATTGAATTCACGGCTTTTGGCATCAGCGGAAAAACCACTTCAACTGCATGTCAATGACTTTGATCAAAATGGCAGTATAGAACAGATTTTGACTATCTATGAGGGAGATCAATCTTATCCTTTGGTACTGAAATCCACACTTCTGAAACAACTCCCGGGATTGAGAAAGCAGTTGCTGACCTATGATGCCTATAAGGATAAAAAGATATCAGATTTATTTTCAGATGAAATATTGAAAAGAAATATCGTATTGGACGTACACACTTTAGAGACAAGCTTATTTATCAATCAAGGAAATGGTACCTTTGCCAAGGCAGCATTACCCGCTGAAATTCAATACAGCCCTGTATTTGCCACACATACATTCAGCGATGAATCAGGTCAACTTCATGTCTTGCTTGGTGGCAACCAAAGTAGAATAAAGCCGGAATTGGGGATCAGTATGGGAAGTTTCGGCTGGCATTTGGTATCCAATTCTGAAGGTGGGTTTGTTGTAATTCCTGCAAAAAAATCAGGTTTTTTTGTCAGAGGGGAAATCAGAAGCATCAAAAATGTAAAAACGAATAAAGGAAGTCATATTGTCGTAGGAAGAAATAACCAAGAACCCGTCTACTTTGTAATTAATGAATAGAAATGAAGTTAAGTTAAAAATGAGTCCATGCTCTTTGACTTCTAATCAATTAAGATTTAAAATACAAAGAATTGGCTAACTCTTAAATCTTAAATCTAAAATCTTAAATTAATAATGCTCAGAATACTTTACTTAATAATATTCCTCAATATGGTAACGGCCTGTCAGCCAAAAACCGAATATGAAAGAGTGAAAGAAAGAGAGATCTCATCAGGTAAAGTTGTGGAAGATCTTTTTTTGGACCTGCATCTTGGCATGAGCAGAAAAGAGTTTTTCGGAACATGCTGGGAGCATAATAAAAAAGGGATCTTGACAAATGGCAGCCATTACCTAATGGTTCAATACAAGCCTGAAATGCCCTCTGGAAAGGTTGCGGATATGTTTTTTTATCCCCTATTCGAAGAAAATAAATTGTATTTCATGCCCATGGAATTTGTTTATCCGGGTTGGTTTCCGGGAAATGAAGAATATTCCAATGAAATTTTATTTGAAGACGTGGTTGATTTATTGGGCAATTGGTATGGAGAAGGGTTTTTTGAGGTGGCCAATAAAGACCGCAGTATTAGGGCAATGGTAAAAATAGATGGGAACAGATTGATCCGTGTATTTAAAAAAGACATCTCTACAGTCAGGGTAGAGATACTTGACCTGAGGGTCAAAGATATTTCTGACATGAAAAATGAAGATAATGCAGCTTAAAAATAGCCTTGTTGTTTGCCTTCCTGTACTGACCCTATTGTTGGCTTGTCAAGGAAAGGAATCGAAAAAGAATGATACTTTGTTTGAAAAAGTAGACTCATCCTATTCCGGTGTAGATTTTAGAAATGACCTGAAGTTTGATGAAAGCTTCAATATCTTCACCTATAGAAATTACTATAACGGTGGAGGGGTAGCATTGGGGGATGTCAACAAAGACGGACTTTTGGATATTTACTTGACTGCCAATCTTGGGCAAAACAGGTTGTATCTCAATGAGGGAGATTTCAAATTCAGGGATGTGACCGAAGAGGCAGGAGTAGCCGGAACACGGGCCTGGAGTACCGGAGTGGCCATGGCAGATGTCAATGGAGATGGATTGTTGGATATTTATGTTTGTAATTCCGGTGATATACAGGGAGATAACAAGCAGAATGAACTTTTTATCAACAATGGTGATGGGACATTTACCGAAATGGCTGAAGCTTATGGGCTAGCAGATGAAGGATATTCCACACACGCTGTTTTTTTTGATTTTGACAATGATGGGGATTTGGATGTTTACCTCCTCAACAACAGTTATCAATCCATTGGCAGCTTCAACAAAATGCAGAATGAAAGGCCCAAAAGAGATCCGGTAGGTGGTGATAAACTTTTCAGAAATGACGGAGACAAGTTTACGGATGTTTCTGAAGAAGCAGGGATTTATGGAAGTGTCATTGGTTTTGGACTTGGAATTACAGTCGGCGATGTCAATCGGGACGGTTGGATGGATATTTTCATTTCCAATGATTTTTTCGAAAGGGATTACCTATACATCAATAATCAAAACGGAACATTTTCCGAAAGCCTGACTGATTATATGAGATCCACCTCAGCGGCATCCATGGGAGCAGACATAGCAGATATCAACAACAACGGGCACTTGGATATTTTTGTGACTGAAATGCTTCCCGAGCCATCAGAAAGGCTCAAACAGATTACCACTTTTGAAAGTTGGGATAAATTTCAGTTCAATGTGGAACATGATTATCACTACCAATACACCCGAAACATGCTTCATGTGAACAACGGAGATGGTACTTTCAGTGACATGGGCCGCTTGGCCGATGTAGAGGCGACAGATTGGAGTTGGGCGGCATTGATGTTTGATATGGACAATGATGGGCTGAAAGATATCTTTGTGGCCAATGGTATTTACCAGGACCTCACTGATCTGGATTATCTGAATTTCATTGACAATGATGAGACCAAAAAGAAGATTATTTCCCAAAGTGGCGTCAATTACAAGGCATTGATTGATCCGATGCCGATCAACCCGGTTTCCAATTATGCCTATAAAAACAAGGGAGACTTGGTTTTTGAAAACGTGGTCCATGAATGGGGAATGGGGGAACCCATTCATTCCAATGGGTCATCTTATGGAGACCTCAACAATGACGGTGCTTTGGATCTCGTCATCAACAATGTCAACAATGAGGTGCTGATCTTCAAAAACAGAAGCAGGGAGTTTTTACCAGAAAACCGTTTCTTGAAGATCGAATTGATAGGAAAGGGAGCCAATACTGCAGCTATAGGCACGCAGGTGAGATTGTTGGCAGGCGATCAGATTTTCTATCAGGAAAATATGCCCAATAGGGGCTTTCAATCTTCTGTTGATTCCAGGCTTAATTTCGGATTGGGAAATATTGAAAAAATCGATCAGGTTCAGGTAAGGTGGCCTAATGGGCAGATCAGCATCATCAAGGATGTTCTTCCGGATCAGATTTTGACATTAAATTGGGCAGAGGCAGCAGAAACCCAAGAGGATTTCGAATTTTTTCCGGCATTACCTGCACCTACATTTACCAAAATCAAACCACTGTTGGAATACAGTCATCAGGAAAATACCATGGTAGATTTTGACAGGGATAGGTTGACCTACCATATGCTGTCTACTGAAGGACCAAAAGCTGCTTTTGGAGATGTCAACGGAGATGGATTGGAAGATTTATATATTGGAGGGGCAAAAGGTTTTGTAGGCAAACTGTTTATTCAGAGTAGAAACGGAAGTTATCAAGCCTCTTCCCAAAGTGTATTTGAGTCCGACCGCGTTTCAGAAGATACTGATGCAGTATTTTTTGATGCCAATGGAGATGGTCATTTGGATTTATTTGTCACTTCAGGTGGAAATGAATCCGGATTTGGAGCTTTGGACTTGGCGGACAGACTCTACCTCAACGATGGTAAAGGTAATTTTACCAAAGCCCAGAATTCTGGCTTGGCAAATTTCCGTAACAGTACAGCTGTGGTAAAAATATTGGATATCAACGGAGACGGAGCTTTGGATCTTTTTGTGGGTTCCAGAGTG
>CAZLJT010000010.1:0-2414 GCA_964559905.1 uncultured Aquiflexum sp. | reverse complement strand
ATGCCTGAAATGGAGAATCTTAAAGGCTGGTATCAGTCTATTACTGTTGGTGATTTCAATGGGGACGGGAAACCCGATTTTGTACTGGGCAATCATGGTTTGAATACCCGATTTAAAGCATCTGTGGAAAAACCAATTAAAATGTTTGTCAATGATTTTGATCAAAATGGTTCTGTTGAGCACCTCTTTGTCCAAAAGGTGGGAGATAAGCATGTTCCCTTTACATTGAAACATCAATTGGAATCACAGTTACCGTCAATCAAGAAACGCTATTTGAAATACAGTGCTTACAATAACCAAACCATGGAGGATATTTTCAAGCCTGAAGAGCTTGAGAAAGCAGTTGTTCAGGAAGTGAACAATTTGGCTTCAATTGTCCTGCTAAATGAAGGTAATGGTAGGTTCATCCCTATCGAATTACCTAGAATGTCACAAAGGTCTTGGATGTACAGTATTGCGGTTACGGATCTTAATGGTGATGACATTGAAGACTTGATTATGGGCGGTAATCTCAAAGGAGCAAAGCCGGAAGTGGGACAATATGATGGTTCCTATGGCGAGGTGCTTTTGGGAAAAGGAGATGGAACATTCGAATATTGGCACAACAGAGACCATGGTCTAAAACTGAACGGTGATATCAGGGATCTCTATATCATTGATAGAGATGGTCAAAAGGTGCTGATGGTAGTCAAGAATGGAGAAAATGTGGAGTTTTGGGAGATAAAGAAATGAAGAATTTTCCCACAAAGGCGCAAAGACGCAAAGTTGAGTTAAATGAGAAACCCAATTACAGATTTTTGGAATTTGTTAGAATTGGACTGTTTTCATTCTCTATTATTAATTTAATCTATTGCTCCAAACCCCAAGAAGAAACCCTTTTCACCCTTTTGCCTTCCAATCAAACGGGGATTGATTTCAAAAATGACCTGACTTCTACGGGTGAGATGAATATTCTCGAATACCTGTATTTTTATAATGGAGGTGGGGTAGCTGTTGGAGATATTAATAATGATGGCTTGGTGGATATATATTTCACCTCTAATCAGGGAGAAAACAAACTTTATTTGAACAAAGGAGACTTCCGGTTTGAGGATATTTCTGAACTAGCCAAAGTCACCGGAGATGGGGGCTGGTCCACAGGTGCCACGATGGCTGATGTCAATGGGGATGGTTTTTTGGATATCTATGTTTCCCAAGTAGGTGATTATAAAGGTATCTCAGGTAAGAATAAATTATACCTCAACAATGGAGATCTGACCTTTTCTGAAAAAGCAGGGGATTACGGGATTGATTTTGTCGGTTTTTCCACCCATGCCGTGTTTTTTGACTATGATCAAGATGGGGATCTGGACCTTTATCTCTTGAACCATTCGATCAAAAAACCCGAAGTCTTTTCCCATGCGGATACCAAATTCACCAATCAGGATGAAAAAGGTGGGGATAAATTGTTCAAAAACCTTATCACGGAAGGAGAAGAAAGAATGGTTGAGGTCACTGCTGAAGCAGGTATTCTCTCCAGCAGCCTGGGATTTGGCCTGGGTGTTGGGGTTGCGGACGTGAATGGCGATGGTTGGCTGGATATTTATGTTTCCAATGATTTTACCGAAGATGATTACCTGTACATCAATCAAGCAGACGGTACCTTCAAAGAATCCCTGAAAGAATTCATGGAAAACACTAGCCGATATAGCATGGGTAACGACATCGCTGATATCAACAATGATGGGTTACCGGATATTTTCACCACAGACATGCTACCGGAAGACCCTGTAATTTGGATGAAATCACTCGGTGAAGACAAGCAGGAAGTTTATGATATCAAACAGAAATTGGGATATGGGGACCAATATGTGCGCAATCACCTCCAACTCAATAGAGGTGACGGGAGGTTCAGTGAAATCGGGTTGTTGACAGAAACCTTTGCTACAGACTGGAGTTGGTCACCATTGATTTTTGACATGGACAATGATGGCAAAAAGGACATCCATGTAACCAATGGCATAGTCAAGAGACCCAATGATCTGGACTTTGTGCAATACAGTCAGGAACCCACTCCGGGATTGACGGATAAAGAAAAAGAGAAGCAACAGATAGAAATGTTGCCCACTGTCAAGCTTTCGAACTTTGCATTCAAAAATGAAGGAGGCTTAAAGTTTACCAATGCTTCCAAGATTTGGGGATTGGATCAGCTTTCGTATTCCAATGGTTCAGCTTATGCGGATTTGGATAATGATGGGGATTTGGACTTGGTCGTAAATAATACCGACCAGGAAGCATTTGTATACAGAAACAATTCCTCAGAATTGGCCACAAACCGGTTTGTTCAAATTGATCTCAGGTCAGATGATAAAAATATTTTTGGGATTGGAGCACAGGTTTGGGTTTTTTCAGAGGGGGAGACTTATTTTCAAACT
>CAZLJT010000009.1:27992-32392 GCA_964559905.1 uncultured Aquiflexum sp. | reverse complement strand
TTAAAAAACCCATAATCATTACAAACCTAACTGTCTTTGTATCCGCAATTTTTTTCAAAAAAAGGCGCTCGATTTAACCTGCTATCAATAGGTCTTCTATTGACGTTGTCATTTTTTACCTTTTTGCCAGATTCAATTAGTCAGGAAGATAGTAAATCTGATAGCCTCAATGTAAGATTGGATTCGCTTAACAAAAGGAGAATGCTTCCTTCATTTTTGCTATGGCAAAATATCAATACGAATCCTCTTTTTCCGCAGCAAAATCAATTTTTGCCTCGATACTCCCCCTTTTATCAATTTAATCCAACAGAACCAAATATTCAGGTGGAAATGGATTCCATTGTCCGATATAGGGTAAGGGAACAGTTGGATTCCAATGATGTAAATTCAGGGCAGGTATATGATTTTGATGAATTTTCAAAGATACAGGAATATCGGGTAAGGCAGGAATATTGGAGAAGCCGGTCAAAAGGTTTGGACGGTGACAGCCCTGTTGGTGGAAGGAACCTGATACCACCGATTACAACCAGTCCGAGCTTCGACAGAATATTTGGTGGCAATGAAATCAACATCGTCCCTACAGGATTTGTCAATCTTGACCTTGGAGCCATATTCAGAAGGATAGACAATCCCGCCATTCCCATCCGTCAGCAACAAAACGGCAACTTCAATTTTAACCAACAGATTCAGATGTCTGTAATCGGCACTTTGGGACAAAAAATGAAGATTGGGGCAAATTTCGACTCTAATAATTCTTTTGATTTTCAAAATCAGCTAAAAGTAGAATACACTGGTTTTCAAGAGGATATTATCAAGTCAATTGAAATTGGTAATGTAAGTATGCCTATTCAAAACAGCCTGATTCAAGGTGCTCAAAATCTTTTTGGAGTCAAAACCCAAATGCAATTTGGTAAACTGCTTGTGACAGGTGTAGCCTCAACCCAAAGAGGCCGAAGAGATGAATTGGTCATTGAAGGCGGAGGACAAGGAAGACAATTTGAAATCCAAGGATCGGCTTATGATGAAAACAGACATTTCTTTTTGGGACATTTCTTCCGTGATAATTATGAAAGATGGCTTAGGGGTCTTCCCCAGATTCTTTCCGGTGTAAACATCACTAGGGTTGAAGTTTATATCATGAATCGTGCACAGAATACAGAGACCTTAAGAAATTTTGTTTCATTCATAGATTTGGGAGAGGGAAACAGGATCTATAAGCCGAATAATCCAAATGTAGGTACCGGAAATCCGGGCTCTCCTGCTTCAAATGATGCCAATTTACTTTTTCGGAATTTAAATGCTAACCCTGCATTCAGACCTTTCGATACTGGTTCGGGTGAAATTGAATCCCAGTTGGGACTGATCAGGGGAGATGACTTCGAACAGGTGAGCGGGGCGAGAAAACTGGCACCTACCGAATATTTATTCAACAGAGAACTGGGATATGTTTCTCTTTCCAGAAGACTTCAAAATGATGAAGTGTTGGCCGTATCCTACGAATATACCATCAACGGCCAGGTGTACAAAGTCGGTGAACTTTCGGAAGATTACCAAAATCGTCCTGTGAATGAACTTATATTTTTAAAAATGCTCCGGCCGGCAAGGATAAATATCAATATCCCTACTTGGGATTTGATGATGAAAAATATTTACAATTTAAATGCGAATCAGGTCCAAAGCGATGGGTTTCAACTACAGGTAATTTATAGAGATGATAGAACCGGTTTGGACAATCCTTCCCTGTTGGAAGGGCAGAATGTGGCCAATAATCCTCTGATCCGAATAACAGGACTGGATAATTTAAACCCTCAAAATGACCCAGCTCCCGACGGTAATTTTGACTTTATTCCGGGCATTACTATAGTTCCGGAACGTGGTCTTCTGATTTTTCCTGTACTTGAACCATTTGGTAGAACCTTAAGAAATCTGTTCCTCCCCAATGAGACAAATCTGGCCAATAAATATGTTTTTGATACCTTATACAGGACTACGCAAGCTGATGCTGAATTGGTCACCCGTTATGACAAATTTTTCATCAAAGGTAGATTGAACGCAGGGTCTTCCAATGAAATCATGCTACCTGGTTTGAATATATCCCCAGGTTCAGTGATTGTTATGGCCGGAAATATCCCATTAACCGAAGGAGTCGATTATACTGTGGACTATAACTTCGGAAGAGTGAATATCATCAATGAAGGGATCTTACAATCAGGAAAAAGAATTTCCATCAATTTTGAAAAAGCTGATTTGGTTTCATTCCAAACAAGAAGTTTGCTCGGAACGAGATTTGATTATCTTTTTAGTGATAAATTTACTCTTGGAGGTACCTTCCTATATTTGAATGAAAGACCAAATATCACCAGAATAGCCACGGGAAGTGAAACACTTAGAAACAGTATGTGGGGATTGGACGCCAATTTCAATGATGAATCACGATTCCTTACCAAATTGGCCGATGCTCTTCCATTTACCAATACCAAAGAAAAATCGATTGTTCAATTTAGCGGAGAATTTGCCCAGCTTCTTCCTGGAACCTCCAATACGGTGAATGGAGAACAAGCTTCCTATATTGATGATTTTGAAACAGCCATTACCCCCTATTATTTAGGTGCATCTGCGGCTCAATCATGGAATTTGGCATCCACTCCAAAAACGGATGACAATCAATTTGATCTCAGTTCATTGACTGAAGATAGGTTAGGAAATGCATATAGAAGAGCGCGGGTTGCCTGGTACAATATCGATAATGTTTTTTATAGAGAAGGAGGGCCGGGAGTCCCTACAAACATTACAAGAGAGGATAGGATAAATCATTATGTAAGGCGTGTTCTGCCTCAGGAGATTTTTCAAAGCAGAGACCGGGATGTAATTGTAGTTCCTGAGCCATTGTTTGAATTGGCTTATTTCCCTCATGAGAGGGGCATGTACAATTACAATACTAACCTGACTCCTGAGGGTTTACTTCCCAATCCCCGTGAAAATTATGGCGGTGTCACAAGAGCAGTCACCACTGAAGTTGATTTTGACAGAACTAACATTGAATTCATAGAATTCTGGTTACTTGACCCCTTCATCGAAGGTCCAAATGGGAGGGTTTTGGATGGAATATTCAATGAAAACAACACTACCGGGGGCAAATTAAGATTTAACTTAGGTGAAGTATCCGAAGATATCATCAAAGACAGTCGTCACGGTTTTGAAAATGGGCTCCCAGCTGATGGAGATCCTGCAGCTGCCAATACCACGGAATGGGGAAGAATTACAAGAGATCAATTTTTGATACCGGCTTTTGATAATTCGGCTGAAGCAAGAGCAAACCAAGATGTTGGCTTGGATGGTCTGAAAAATACTGATGAGGCCGAATTTTTCAATGATCGATTTATCAATCGTCTAAATGTTGCCCCAAATGCTTTGCAAACTATAACCCAAGATCCGTCAGCAGATGATTTCAACTATTACTTGGATGAAGAATTTGACAATAACGATATCAAAATTCTGGAGAGGCATAAAAAGTTTAATGGTATGGAAGGTAACACTCCGATCACTACAAATGTGAATCTTGCCTTCACCCCTGCCGGAAGCAACTTACCAAACAATGAAGACCTGAATAGCGACAATACCGTCAATGAACTGGAAGCATATTATGAATATGAAATCGACCTAAGGCCAGGCCAAATGGAAGTAGGCAGCAATTATATTGTTGATAAGGTTACTTCAAACCAAAATGGAGATCAGGTAGATTGGTATCTATTCAGGATCCCTGTCAGAACCCCTGATAGAGTTCAGGGAAATATCTCCGGATTTAAATCTATACGTTATATCCGAACTTACCTGACGGATTTTGAACAGCCGGCAGTACTCCGAATGGCCCATTTCAGGTTGGTGGCCAGTCAATGGCGGGTATTCCAGGAATCATTGTTTGAAAGAGGTTTTTTTGAGATACCAGAACCTGACAATTCCAATTTCAATGTAGATGTGGTCAATATTGAAGAAAATGGTCAGGGAAGTGCCACCCAAATCCCATATGTCCTTCCTCCCGGAATTGTACGGGACCGAGACAATCTGGCTTCGGTAGAAAGAGTTCTAAATGAACAATCTATAAGACTATGTGTAGAAGACTTACAGGCCAAAGACGCAAGGGGCGTTTTCAAAAATGCAAGTTCTTTGGATTTGGTACAGTTTGAAAGACTAAAAATGTTTTTTCATGCTAGTAGTGAAGACACTCAGGATGGGGAACTTACCGCATTCTTAAGGTTGGGAACGGACTATACTGATAATTACTATGAAATTGAAGTTCCACTTAAGATCACACCAAGAGGAACAAGGGACCCACTTCAGATCTGGCCATCTGAAAATGAAATAGACATTGCCATCAGTGAAATTGTAGGGGTCAAGGTCAG
>CAZLJT010000009.1:0-27892 GCA_964559905.1 uncultured Aquiflexum sp. | reverse complement strand
ATTTCTGCCAACGTCAATATAAATAAGCTGTTACCGGAAGGACTTAACATGAGCATCCCAATGTATATCAGCTTTGAAAATGCAAGCAGTAAACCGCAATTTGATCCCTTAAATCCTGACGTACCCTTTGAATTGGCTTTGGATAAATTTAGGACAAATGAAGAGCGGGAATTTTATAGAAGTCAGGTTTTGGACCAAATGAGACGGAGAAATATAGGCTTCACAAACGTGCGGAAAAACAAAAACCCCAATCAAGAAAAAACCAGAATATATGACCTGAGTAATTTTTCTTTCTCTTATGCCTATGGTTCGGTACGCCAGAGTAATATCAATACCCAAAGTTATGATTTTGAATCCTATCTTGGGAATATAGCTTATGTCTATCAACCCAAACCTGCTGTTTTAGAACCGTTTAAAAACTCCGAATGGTTGGGGGGAAGCAATTTTAGTCTGATCCGGGATATCAATTTCAACTTTGTCCCTACTTCTTTTTCAGCCCGTTTGGATGTGGATAGGCGATTTATAAGGACACAATACAGAAATGACGAGTTGACCACAGATGGAGTTGATCCCTTCTTTCAAAAAAGCTTTTTTATCAACAGGACATTCAACTTGAATTGGGATTTGACCAGAAATCTTCGTGTGGATTATATGGGAAGGACTTTGGCTGTGGTGGATGAACCTGAAGGTGATTTGGATACCCAAGCCAAAAGAGATTCTGTTAGAAACAACGTCCGGAATTTTGGCAGGACCACCAATTACAATCATCAAATAAACGCAAACTATAAAATACCTTTAGATAAAATCGGATTTACAGATTGGATAGGAATGGATTACCGATACGCTGCTAATTATACCTGGCTAACAGGAGCAATCGGTCAAAGAGACACACTTGGAAATGTCATACAAAACACCAGGGATCAATCATTGACCGGAAAATTTGATTTCGTGAAGCTGTATAACAAAAATGCCAAATATAGGGCTTTAAATGCCCCTAAAAGGCCTAGTATTCCAGGCAGGACATCTGTCAGTGCTGAAGATACCATAGGCACACCTTTCACTAGAGGTTTTATCAAGTTTATTACAATGGTCAAAGATATCAACTTCAGATATTCCATAGTTGAAGGAACATTTCTGCCTGGATATATGGCAGAGACTGGTTTGTTGGGGCTGGATAGAAGCTTTTTGAATCAAGGTCTTGGATTTATTTTTGGTGGACAGAATCCAGATATCAGATTTGATCTGGCAAATCAGGGATTAATGGCACCTAGTTCTGAACTCACCCAACTATTCCGACAGAATCAAACTATAAATCTGAATATCAATGCAATAGCAGAACCGATCAGGGACTTTAGAATTACACTTGAGGCAAAAAAGAGAGAGACGGGTGATTATTCGGAAATATTTAGAAATTCACAGGAAAACCCAGGTTCATTTGCTTCATTGAGCCCAAACAGAATGAGTGGGTACAGTATCACCTATTCGATGATCAGGACAACATTGGCTAGAGATGACCAAAACAATAATTCACCACTTTTCACTGATTTTGAACAAAACAGAAGCATTATTCAATCAAGATTAAACGCAGCGAATCCAGGGGATGGCGAATATTCTATCAATGGTCAGGATGTTCTCACTTTGTCATTTTTGGCTGCGTACTCCGGTAAAGATGCAAATACAATTGACCTAAATCCTTTCCCAAGAATACCCCTGCCCAATTGGAGGGTAGATTACAAAGGATTAAGTCAGATCCCTGCATTGAAAGAATACTTCTCCAGTATAAATCTGGTACATGGATATTCCTCTACTTATGAAGTCAGCAATTTTTCCAACTCCCTGATTTATCAATCCGGGCTGGAATTGTTCAATCGCATTCAGGATTTCCCACAAGCCTCTCTGACAAATGAATTTGGTAATTTCATCCCCATTTTTATACTCAATCAAGTCGTGTTATCTGAAAGGTTTTCTCCTTTATTGGGAGTAGATTTACTTACCAAAGACAGGTTGAACATAAAAATGGAATATAACTCAGAAAGGAATATTGGTCTGAATTTTTCCAATGCACAAGTGACTGAACAAAGTAGCAGAGACTTTGGATTTGATCTTGGATATACAAAAGCAGGTGTCAAAATTCCTTTTAAAATCCAGGGAAGACAGGAGGTACTACAAAATGACCTTCAAATACGAATAAACACCCGTGTGGTGGATACACGTCAAATCCAAAGAAAAATAGAAGAGGGCAGTACAGTAACCAATGGAAACTTAAACATTCAAATTCGACCTACAATAGGATATGTGATCAATAAAAGTCTTAACATTACCTTCTATTTTGACAGAACTATCAACGATCCGAGAGTTACCACCGCATTCAGACGAAGCTCTACAGCCTTTGGTGGACAATTACGATTTAATTTAGCACAATAGATTTTTACATTTGATTAAACCTTGTATTTTTGAAATCCTTTAAAAAAAACAAATATGAATTTTCCCAAAGAACTCAAATACACAAAAGATCACGAATGGGTACGAATTGAAGGTGAAATCGCAGTAATAGGTATCACGGAGTTTGCCCAAAGAGAACTTGGTGATATTGTATATGTAGAAGTAGAAACTATTGGTGAAACAATTGCGTCCGGAGAAGTCTTCGGAACAGTTGAAGCAGTCAAAACAGTTTCAGATCTTTTTATGCCTATTGATGGTGAAATCATCGAATTTAACGAAGAATTGGAATCATCCCCGGAATTGGTAAATGAATCTCCCTATGAACAGGGTTGGATGATTAAAGTAAAAATTACGGGAGATATTTCAAACAGTGACTTGCTATCCCCCGAAGAATACTCAGAACTGGTGGGAAACTAAAGAAAATTGAAATTAAAAAGGTTAATTCCGGCAGTATTTTGGCTTATACTTGTGTCATTGCTACTATGGACACCGGGAAATACCCTTAAAAATTTCCCGGTTTTTTCAGTTAGAGATAAATTGGGCCATTTCATACTCTTCGCTACACTATCCTTTCTCTGGTTAAGAGTTGGATCTATAAATGCTGAGAGGCAAATAAACGTAAAATATTTTATCACTAATTTATTAGTATTTGTTTTAATATTTCCTATATTAGCAGAGTATTTGCAATTATTAGTACCAAATCGAACTTTTGATTACTACGATATCTTTGCAAACTTAGTAGGAGGAATACTCGGATTCTTGACATTTTTTATTTTGTACAAGGCAGGAAGTAAACTTGTATAATATAAAATAATTGGCTAGAATTGTTATTCCATACATTGTGTAAAATTAATAACCCTATAAAAAACAACCATGGAAGCTAAAAAGACGCCAAAAGCGGATTTAACCAAGAGAACAGGGATGTTCTTAAACCTTGGTTTACTTATTAGCGTCGGATTGGTCCTATTTGCTTTCGAATATAAGTCCTATGATTTGGGACCTTTGAAAGATCTTGGGAGTGTAACCGACGATTTTGAGGAACTGTTGGATATTCCGATTACTGAACAACCACCACCACCTCCTCCTCCAATTGAACAACCGATTATTCAGGAAATTCCTGATGAAGTTGAAATCGAAGAGAAAATTGAAGTGAATTTTGACGTCGATGTTCAAGAAGAAACTGTCATCAAAGAAGTTGTCATAGCTGATGCTCCCGTAGTAGAAAAGGCAGATGAAATATTCGATGTAGTGGAGAATGCGCCCGAATTTCCAGGGGGAATGTCAGCGTGGAATGCCTATTTAAGTAAAAACCTAAAGTACCCTACCCAAGCTAGACGTATGGGTGTTGAAGGTACTGTTTATGTTGTCTTCGTCGTAAATACAGATGGGTCAATACAAGACGTAGAAATTCTTAGGGGTATTGGCGGAGGATGTGATGAAGAAGCTCTCAGAGTGGTAAGTGGTGCTCCAAAATGGACTCCGGGTAAGCAAAGAGGTAGACCTGTAAGGGTTAGGATGAGACTTCCAATAAGATTTAAACTAGGATAAAATAATATCAAAGGGGCTTTCGCCCCTTTTTTTTAATTATATCTTATTATCGACAAAAAACGTCAAATCTACCCTTTACTTCTCACCTACAAAATATTTAAAGACTGTTCTTTGATTTTCTCCAGTTCGTCTTTCATAATGACCACGTGCTTTTGTATCTGTGCATCATTGGCTTTAGAACCTATTGTATTGATTTCCCGACCGATTTCCTGACTGATAAATCCCAACTTCTTGCCTTGATTATTATCTTCCAAAAGATTTTTCTTGAAATAATCAAGGTGAGTCTCCAATCTGACTATCTCCTCCGTGATATCAATTTTTTCAAAATAATAGATCAATTCCTGTTCAAATCTATTTTTATCAAAACTGTTTTCTTCCAACCAATCATTGAAATTACTTCTAATTCTCTCCCTGATTCTATTTTTACGAACAGGATCCACTTTTTTGATTTCTTCGAGACCAGACATAATGATTGCTAGATTTTCAAGAAATTTTCTTTCAAGAACAATTCCCTCATCTTTTCTGAACGAATCACATTTCTTTAATGCTTTTATAATAGTTTCCTTTAAGACCTCCCATTCCTCAACATCGGAGTTTTTTTCACTTAAATTGGTAATGACATTGGGAGATTGAAGGGCGAGTTTAAAAATATCTTCACTTTCTGTACCGGCCTTTTGCATTAAAGATTGATACTTACTGAAATAATCCAGAAATAAATCTTCATTGATTCCTACAGGTAACTCCTGTACTTTTTTACTGTTATATTCTATATTCAGGTTTACTTTACCCCGATCTAAAATGCTGCTGACAATATTTCTGATATCAAGTTCTTTGTCCGAAAACTGTTTTGGGGCTCTTATGGAAAGATCCAGAAATTTAGAATTTAAGGTTTTAACTTCAACGACTAAGTTTAAATTATCATCCTCAAAAGTGGCCAGGCCAAAGCCTGTCATTGATTTAATCATATGAATTAGGAGTATTATTAGTATGAATTAGAAATTATGACCTAAGGTAACATAAAATTTCAATTCGTCTCCTTGGTAATTTCGGATGGGTTTTGCGACGTCAAACTTAACATAATTATTTAGCAAGACAGTTCTTAAACCACCACCAAAACTTTGTAACCATGGATTGTTGAAGTTATTGATGGTAATCCTAAAAGGAGAACCAGGGGTACTGATTACTTCGGTATTTTGGTCATTGATTCTTTCCCAAGGGGCAGAAGTGTCCCAGGCAGAACCTAAATCATAGAAAGCAACCAACTGAAAATTCTTCACGAAATTTGAGGTGATATTACCTCTTGAAAGGTAGGAAAACAACGGAATACGTAATTCTGTAGAAAACGTCATTACATTTCTACCTCTTATCTCATCCAAAAGATATCCACGAAGGTCCACAAAATCCGCAAAAAGAATATTTGAATTTTCTACCCCATCCGGATTTCGGACCGGGGATTCTTCGGGGCGATTTGTGGGTGGAACATAAAACTGATTGAAGAGCCAATTATCCATCCCGCCCACTATGTAATTCTGCGGATTATTACCCACAAAAGAGCCCATAAAAACTCTGGAAGCTAGAATTATATTTTTGTGTATACTCAGGTAGTTTCTTAAATCCATATACAGATTTGTAAACGACCTTTCTGCTAAATTCAATCCCTGATAGTGGATAACCCCTGCTTTTGCTTTGAATCCTTTCTCCATATATAAACCTACGGTTCGAGTGTTGTCAAAGACATATTCAAACCTTCCGCCCACGTAATTAACGTCCAGCCTGTTTTGCTCCGGAATTTGACCCCTTATGATTGAGTCAGGATTTATATTGAAATATTGTGTTTTGGCTATCAATGGCGAAATACTCACTCTAGAGTGAACACTGAAGGGATAAGAGAAGCCAAATTCAACTTTGTTCAATACATACCGACGTCTCAAAACCTCGTCATTTGGAGGAATCTGAAGCGCCATTCTGTCATACCTTAGCCTAAAGTCAACTCTTTGTTTTAGATATTCATACTCAAAAAACACATCACTTCCTGAACGCAAATCAAGTGGCACCATTAATCCACCTTTAAAATTATGATCATCTAAAATATCGGTGATTTTACCTGAAAGTCCAATTCCAAAACCTCTGAGTGGGTCTATTACAAAGTCCGTATTCAAAGTATTGGTGATAAATTGAGGCGACATTCTTTGTGGACCAGTTACACGCCTTTGTAAACTCTGCTTTCGAAAGTTTTCCAATAGATTACTTCTGCCATTGTCCCTTGCTTGAGTGGGTCTTTGTTCGGGAACAATAGACCTTGGAATAGTATCGAAAGTATAATTATCAGTATCGATACCTCCTTTTCTTTCGAACCTCAATCTTTCCGTATTGATGCTGCCTGTTAAGCTTTTGGGTACAGGAATAGTATCTTGGGAGGAAGTCGCTGTTTGATTGGGGGGAGGAACCTGTGCAGGGGGTACCCCCAATAAAAGGTCTTCCAATCTTAAATTCAAAGCTGTATCTCTTTTTGCCTGAGCTTGGACAGGTCTTCTTACTATTTCCTGCTGCGGTTCAGGTTTTACTGTTGGAGTTTCTGTTCTTCTACTCGAAATTCTTTCTGATAATAATTTTGCCTGAGAAAGCTGGATTCTGGGGGTGCTGGGAGTGAATTGGTCAACATTGGAAAAGGTTTCCAATACCAATTTACTCTTATTCCCATCCCTGTAAGAATAAGCTATTCTGTTACTCTTTGAAGAATAATCAAAAGCTTCAAGACTTTTATTAAATGAAGACATCTGACTGACAATACTATTGGAAACAGTCAAACGCATAAGGTTCATGATTCCACTCTGATCACTCAAAAACAATATATTATTACTGTTCAGTACACTGGGTCTGATATTTTTGTTATTGAGGTTAGTCAGTTTTTTGATACTGATGGAATCAGCAAGATCAATTTGATACAAATTGAAATAATCAGGCAAATTTTTCACATCAGGGGTTTTTGTAAGCAACGAGTCGGCTAATTCGGTTTTATTAGATGAAAAAATAACCGTAGAATCATTTAAGAAGACCGGAAATAAATTATCGAAAACATCATTGGTGATTCTTTTCCCTACCCCTCTAACATTCAAGGAATAGATGTCAGATTTGCCGTTGGATATCGCAGATAAAACCATGTTTTTACCTGTCGAGTTAAAATCAAGACTTAAAATCTGAGTAATATTTCTCAAAAATATTTTATCCTGCGCAGAGCCATCAATCGCCCTGCTCCTAAGTGTAGTTATCCCTCTTTTATAAGTAGCAATTGCCAGGTTCAAAGTATCCCTCCAAGCGATAATGGGTGAAGATAAATTTATTGGTTGATCAGGGGAAACAGCTCCTCCTGAAAAAATTGTCCTTTCTCTACCAGTTGCCAATTCCTTGACCTGAACTTTGAATCTACCTCCATTATTGATAACATAAGCCAGATTTTTCGCATCTGGGCTAAATTTAATATCATTGATTTTTCCTAGATAAGATGAGGAAGTTGAGGCGATTTCATTTGAAGCATTGATGTTTTTAAAAGAATTAAAAACCTGTTCATTGGTATTGATATAAAATTGCCTCCATTGCTCTTGGAAGGATTTGTAATTTAAGCCTATAGTATTGGCAATGCTGTTTTCTTCATTTCTGTTGATCCTGCTTAGATTGAGGATACTGGAGATATATCTCCTGCCATATCTTTCTACAATAAAATTCCAAACAGACTGACCAACCAATCCTGCCTCTCTATTTTTTAATTTATGGAGCTTTATGGTTTTGTTTTCCTTAAAATAATGCCTGGCAAAATCATCCATTTCCATACTCCATCCATAAGCAAGGTACATGGCCGCACCTTCAATATACCAATCAGGAAAACTATTGATGATATTTGATTGAAAAGCATCTGCAATGGTAGAACCGTAAAGCATCTCTTCTATAATAACTTTAGAAGTAGTATAAATCAACTCTTTTTTGAAATCCTCCCAAGAACCTGAAAAAGCTACTTCTCCAATCAACCTACTGAAAAAAGTTTGTCCATCAGTGGTGAAATTATCTTTGTTAAGATCAAGGTTACTTTCGAGAATCTCCTGCTGAGAGTTGTAAATAAATATTTTCGGCTTGGTATAGGCCACATAACCTATCATTTGGGTCAATCTATCAAACTCTGATTCCAAAAAATCTATGGCCATTTTTGCATTAGCAGCGCCGCCTCCATTATAATAAATTTCAAAATTATTGGAGCTATAAAAATACCATTCAATATTTTTATGTTGTAACCTGTTCTTACCAAATCTTTCAGAGTTAAACTGTGCCAAAGAAAATAAAGGCAAGGTTAAAAAGAGGACAGATAAGCCTAAGAAAATAATCTTATTTTTCATTTACTTGATATCTCACTTTGGTTTTAAATATACTTAAAAAATTGAATTATGTTTTTGACCATCTATTAATGTTTACATCTTTTTCAATTTCTTTACCATGAATAAGCATTTCGATCATCACTTTGCTGAAATATGGAACTAAGGAAACACCTTTAGCTCCAAATCCATTAAAAATACTAACGTTCACGTAGGCATGATGTTTTCCAAGAAAAGGTTTCCTGTCTTTTGTTGCGGGTCTAATCCCGTAACGATGGTTTTTAATTTCACCCACAGGTAGGCTGATTAGCTTGTCGAGTTTTTCCAAAATTTCTTTTTTTGAACTTGCTGTAGGCCCTTGATCCATATCATGCCAAGTGTAGGTAGAACCTAACCTCTGAAGACCATTGGGTAAAGTAATCCGGAAAACCCCACGATTTATGATTTCATCGGGATAAAAATCCTGGGTTAAATCCAAAATTTCACCTTTTACCGGTGCAAATGGAAGGTGTTGAAAAAATTTGCTTTTCATAGCACCCAAGCCATTACAATAAATTACAGCTGAAGCTGTAATATCTTTGTAACCAATCTTCTCTTTTTGTATTGTCAAATACCCCTCCTCGAATTCCTCCTCTAAAAGGGCTCTCCTTTTTTTCAAAAAAACCGAATATTCATCCAAAAGCTTATTCAGATCTACATACCCGGAGTTTTTAAGCATAATTCCTCCAAAAGGATTTACCACTTCAGTATAGTACGGTTTGGTAAAAACCTGATCAAAATAAGGCAAAAACCCCGGTTCACCGCTTTTACCCATCCATTCATTCTGTTCCTCAATATTCAGAAATGGCCGATAAATTTTCATCGGGTATAGAAATTTACTGTTCAGAGCAGTTTCCAACTGGGAGTAAAACGGTTCTATTTCAGGGAATAGACTATCAGCTAACCATGATTTTACCATTTTTTTTCCCGTAATCGGATTATAGAGTCCTGCTGCCGCTCTACTGCTTTTATTGGCTGAAGGCTGATCTATGACCATGACTTTTTTTCCGGCTTCCAGTAATCGAAATGACAAAGCCGTTCCGGCTAATCCCTGACCAATTAGTAAAAAATCTACTTCCATACCCAAAAATAATTTCTTTATTCGTTATTTTGAGTCCCATTTAAAAGAATTAAATATGCTCCGACTTAAAGTCTTCACATTCAATCCATTTTTAGAAAACACTTATATTATATATGATGAAACAAAGGATGCGGCAATTTTTGATCCGGGCTGTTACGAAATCCACGAAAAAACAGAACTGACTGATTTTATTGAAAGAGAAAACTTAAATGTAACCCATTTGATTAATACCCATTGTCATATTGATCATGTACTCGGGAACGCTTTTGTCAAATCCAGGTATGGTGTTGATCTTTGGATTCACAGGAATGAAATTCCGGTATTGAAATCCGTAACTGCATATGCCCCAAATTATGGTTTTGCAGGATATCAAGACGCTGAACTCGATAACTTTATTGACCAAAACCAAAAATTGAAAATCGGAAATACCGAACTTGAAATACGCTTTGTTCCGGGCCATTCACCCGGACATTTGGTTTTTTATCATGAACCTTCTGGCATTTGCATTGCAGGAGATACCTTATTTCAGGGCAGCATTGGAAGGACTGATCTTCCTGGAGGAAATCACCAAACCCTTCTCCGTTCCATCAAATCAGAACTGTTCACTTTACCTGATGACACAAAAGTATATCCAGGGCATGGGCCTGAAACCACCATTGGCACCGAAAAAGAATACAATCCATTTGTAGGGAAAAGATCAACCTTTCGATGAAAAAGTACATACCAAATTCATTGACAAGTGCCAATTTAATTTGCGGGATGTTGGGTATCGTTTTTGTTTTAGATGGGCAGATTAAATTTGGAGCCTATTTCATATTTGCAGCCGCTATATTTGATTTTTTAGATGGTTTTTTTGCGCGATTACTTAAAGTACACAGTGAAATTGGTAAGCAACTTGATTCATTAGCTGACTTGGTGACTTTTGGGATACTGCCTGCATTTATCATTTTCAAAATGGTAGAAGACAACACTGATATCTGGTATTTACCCTATTTGGTTTTTATCATTGGCGTATTTTCAGCCATTAGATTGGCTAAATTCAACATTGATGAAAGGCAATCGGATAGATTTATTGGAGTACCCACTCCGGCTAATGCCCTTTTGATCAGCACTCTCCCTTTTCTATCAAAAAAATCGGCTTTTTTTGAAAATCTTCTTCAGAATCCTTTTGTTCTTATCTCCATTTCTTTTATAATGTCATACCTTTTAGTTGCGGAACTGCCATTGATTGCATTAAAGTTTAAGGATTTTAATTTTTCCAAAAATATTTTCCGGTACTTTGTAATAGCTTTAACCCTCATCTCACTCATTCTCTTCGGAATAGCCGGAATCCCTTTTGCGATAATTTTATATATTGCGCTCTCGGTAATAGAGGCTTGGATTACAAAAAATGCTGGTCAGTAACGTCAAATATAAAATCATCATATCCTACTTTCTGGCATTGACATCAGTAATCCTTCCGTCAATTGCTCAGGACAACGGGATATTTTATAAATTTCCAATAACCGAATCTGGGGTTTACAAAATTACTGAAAGTCAATTGATCAATCTGGGATTTTCAGGAATAAATGAAGTGTCTGTTTTTGGTTTCCCCGGCATGCTTCCTCAGAAGTTGGACAGCATCCAAATCAACTTACAGTCGATCCCCACTCAGATCAAAGAAAAAGACCTGATTTTTTATTTGGAGGGCCCACATCAGATCCAAATTCAAAACAATAAACCGGAATATCACCACCATATTTACTCCGATACGCTATTTTACCTTATTGGAAAAAAGGAAATTGACAAAAAGATTGGAATCAGTGAATCAGAAGCCATCGAACAACCTTCAGGAAATGGCTCACTTTTTCAGATTTTTGCCCAAAAATGGGAAGAAACCAATTTACTTGGTTCAGGTAGAAACTGGTTTTCCAAACCAATATTTACCGGTGAGAGATTACAGTTTGTCCAACAAATCCCAAGTGGAGGTCTAAACCCTATAAACCTGACACTTAAATTAATGTCCCAGGCATTGAGTACTGCCACTTTTAGGATCAATGTAAACTCACAGGAAATTGATCAATCGAGTATTGCGTCCATACCTAATACTACTTACGGTATCAAGGGCAGAGAAGAACTTTTCACCAAATCATTGGATATTACCGGCAATGCAAATATCAGTTTGCTTTTTCAAAGTGCTGATATCAATGCCACTGGATATTTGGATTATGCTATCATTTCTGTTCCTTTCAATGCCCTCACCCTGAACAAGGGAATCTATTTCCAATTGGAGGAGCAACAGGTCAATGCCTTTTCTCCCGATCATACCCTTTGGAATGTTTCTGATCCGTTTCAGATTTTTGAATTCGCTGGGCCAACAACTTTGCAATCTGGAGAAAAAATAGCGGTTTTCTCGCCCTCGGATGTACCAATGATTTCAGATTTCAGGATTTTGGGCAAAAGTCTTAGAAAATTTGACACAACACCCGAGCTGATCATCATCACCAATGAGTTGTTGAGGTCCTCGGCCGAAAAACTCTCTGCCCACAAAACAAACCTGGGCATTTCAAATCAGGTAGTCAGTTTAAAGGATGTTTACGACCATTTCGGTTATGGAACTACGGATATCACTGCGATAAGAAATTTTCTTGCTTTCCATTATCACAAGGACCACAGGTTGAAAAATATCCTAATTTTTGGAAAAGGAACCTATGATTACAAAGGAAAATTGGGTGGAAGACCCAACCTGATTCCAATTTACAGTTCAAGAAACAGTCTCAATCCTCTTACAACCTACAGCTCGGATGATTACCTTGGGTTTCTTGACTGGGGACAAGGAGAATGGATAGAATCCAATGCCGGTGACGAGCGGTTGATGATTGGGGTCGGGAGAATTCCGGCAATAAATATGCTTGAATCAGAAGAAATGGTCAATAAAATCATTTCTTACGAGACAGGGGTAAACAGCTCAGGTGATTGGAAAAGAAATCTTGCTTTTTTTGCAGACGATGGGGATAACAATATTCATTTGCGGGATGCAGAAAGCCATGCTGCTTTTTTGTCCGAAAACCATCCTGAATTTTTGATCAAAAAATTATATCTTGACAGGTATGAGCAAATCAGAACAGGGTCATCCCAAAGCTCTCCGGTTGCCAAAGAGGCTATATTGAACGCGATAAAAGATGGGGTTTTGTTTATGAACTACATCGGACATGGAAATGAAACCACCCTGACAGCCGAAAGAGTTTTTTCTGTTTCAGATCTAAATGATTGGCCTGAAAGTCCACTGCTGCCACTATTTGTAACTGCAACATGTGAATTTGGAAGACATGATAGCCCTCTCATTAGGTCGGCAGCTGAGGAACTCCTATTCGCACAGAAAAAAGGGGCAATAGGATTGCTTACTACCGGCAGACCTGTCTTCAGTAGTATAAATTTCGCCCTTAACAAAGCGTTTATCGAAACCGTTTTTCAAAAACCAAACGGGGAATTAATGGATTTGGGTACTATTTTCAAAATCACAAAAAATAATAGCCTCAATGGCCCATTTAACCGTAATTTTTCGCTTTTAGGGGATCCTTCAATGAAACTTGCTGTACCTGAACTGGAAACTCATGCAGAGAACTTGATTGATTTGCAGCTTGAAATGGAAACCGATACCCTCAGGGCTATGCAACAAATACAGCTACTTGGAAAGGTCAAAGACCCCTTGACAGGTGCGGTAATCGGGAACTCCAGAGGAAATTTTGAATTGCAAATCACCGATAAACCCAAAAAAGTAAAATCCTTAGGCGATGAAAGTGAGCCTTTCGAATTTTTAGAAGAACAGAACCTCCTTTTTAAAGGGGTGGGAAATATAGAGGACGGTACTTTTGTCTCTGATATTTTTATTCCGAAAAATATAGATTATAGCCTAGGAACAGGTACTATAAGAATATTCGGTCAAATTGATAATAGTAATGAGGAGGCAATGGGTGCGATCAAAATTCCTATTGGAGGAAGTTCTCTAATACAAAATCCTGACGTAGAAAGCCCAAAGATTCAATTGCTATATGGCGAGGAATTGGTTACCGCACCCAGTGAGTTTCCTTCTCCGACCTTGCCTTTGAGAATTTTGCTTGAAGATGAAAGTGGCATCAATATCTCATCGCAAAATATAGGTCAGGACATTATTCTCCTTGTTAATGACCAAAATCCAATAGTGCTGAATCAAAATTATATGGCTATTGAAAATGGGTTCCAAAAAGGATTAATCAATACAATGATCAAAAACCTCCGTGAAGGCACCAACAACATTACCCTGATTGCTTGGGATAATTTAGGCAATCGTTCGGAGGTTTCTGAATCTATAGAAATAAAAGGGAGCTTAGAACTTAAAATCCTTTCACATACCACCTATCCTAATCCTACAACCGTTCAAAGTAATTTTCAGGTTACCCATAATAGAGTTACTGAAAACTTAATCATGGAAATTGAGGTTTACTCTATTCTTGGAAGTACAATATTCAAATCCACCAAACGTTATGTAGAAGCTGATTTTTTACTGGACGATTTTGAATGGATTTTTTTCCGTTCAAAGGCATATTATCCCGTAAAAGGAACTTATATTTACAAATTAGTGCTCACTTCTGAAAAAGACGGTTCCTCTGATTCAAAGAGCGGTAAAATTATTATTAAATGAGAAAACAGATAAAATCGACGTTTAATCTATCCATTTTTGCAGGGATATTCCTTATGTCTTTTCAATTAATGGCTCAAAACTCCTCCATAGTTTCGGGTCAGGATCCTAACCGAAGGGTAATTACCACAGCTGTGCCTTTCTTGAATTTTGCACCTGATAGCCGTCATTCCGGCATGGGTGACGCAGGTGTAGCAACAAGTCCTGATGTTTTCTCTGCGCATTGGAACGCAGGCAAATTAGCTTTCATTGAAGACGATATGGGCGTTTCTCTTTCCTATTCACCTTGGTTAGGGAGATTAGTCAATGACATGTCATTAAGCTACCTTACCTTCTATAGAAAAATAGATAATGTTTCTGCTTGGGGTTTTGACCTTAGGTATTTTAACATGGGCGATATTCAACTGACAGATGGTAGAGGTAATGAATTGGGAGAATTTACTCCAAGGGATATCGCTATTGGCGGAACATACTCAAGAAAGTTATCTGACAAATTCAGTCTTGGAATTTCAGGTAGATTTATTCATTCCAACCTTTCAGGAAATTTATCTTCGGCAAGCGGTACAGAAAGTCGCCCGGGTGTCAGCATCGGCACAGATGTAGGTATTTATTACAACACAGAGGTGTTGACTGGAGACAAAATAGGTGTTTGGTCCTGGGGTATGACTATTACCAATATAGGACCTAAAATCACTTATAACAGTGCGGATGACTTGGATTTTATTCCGACTAATTTCCGAATAGGAACCGCCTACCTTATGAATCTCAATGAATACAATTCTTTGACTTTTACGTTGGATTTAAACAAATTGATGGTACCATCCCCCCCTATTCTACAAACAGATGAAAATGGACAATTGGTTACGGATCCAAATACGGGAGAATTTATAATAGAAAGAGGTAGGGATCCAGATAGACCTTTGATCAACGCCATGTTTACATCATTTGCAGATGCGCCTGATGGCTTTTCCGAAGAAATGCAGGAAATCATGATCTCATTCGGTATGGAATATATTTATAATCAAGTATTTGCTTTAAGGACCGGATACTTCTATGAAAACCCCAATAAAGGAGGGAGAAGATACTTTACCATGGGTGTAGGAATCAATTACAAACAACTTGGATTTGATTTTTCATACTTGGTTCCACAGGTTCAAAACCATCCTTTAGGTGAGACACTAAGGCTTTCATTGGCTTATACTTTCCCCAGCAAATGATCTTAGACAGGTCTAAAGCACCGGAATTTCGGATACCAAGAGAAATTAATTTCCCCAAACCAGAATCCAGGACTCTCTCAAACGGAGTCCCTGTTTTTTTCATTCCTACACCTGAAATTGATGCTATAAAGATTGAAATCAGTTCTGGGTCAGACCCCTTTTCAATACCTTTTGAAAAACTATTGGTCCCTTCCTTTACCCTACAGATGCTCTTGGAAGGTACAAATTCAAAAAGTGCCAAGGAGTTGGATGATATCTTTGATACCTTCGCTTCTGAAGTTGAACCCCATATAGGTTTTGAATACCTCGGAATATCTTTGCTTACAACAAAAAAACATTTTTCCAGTGTATTGCCCATTTTCAGAGAATTGCTGACGGAGGCCACTTTTCCTGAAAAAGAATTAGCAAAAAGGAAGAAGCAAAAAGCTCTTAGCATTTCTATCCAAAAAGAGCAAAACGGGCATCGGGCTTCACAACTTTTCAGAAAGTTGCTTTTTGGAGAAAATCACCCTTTTGGACAAATAGTTGATGAAAGTGATGTCAACACATTTGAAAAAAATGACCTGATTGGCTTTTATAAAAATAACTTATGGACTAATCCTGAATTATTTCTGACAGGGAATATAGATTCAAAAGAGTTTGAGCGTATAACAAGGTTTTTTGAAACATTGCCTGTTCATCAGCGAATTCAATCCGAACATAGCTTTGTAAATGGATCAAATTTTAGGTTTTCAGAAGAAAAAGAAAAGTCTGTACAAAGTAGTATCAGGTTAGGTTGTCATATGATTTCAAAAACCCATCCCGATTATATTCCGCTGTTGGTTTTCAACACCATTCTGGGAGGATATTTTGGCAGCCGTCTTATCAAAAACATCAGGGAGGAAAAAGGCCATACTTATGGGATTAGCAGTAGTTTGGGGAGTTTAAAATCCTCGGATTATTGGGTGGTAATGGCAGATGTAATCAAAGAGAATGCAAACGAAGTGATTGAGGAAATTTACAAGGAGATTTTTCTACTTCAGACTGTCCCTATTTCTCAAAATGAACTGGATAATGTCCGAAACTATATGGTAGGCAAATTACTTACCCAATTCAGTTCCGGTTTTGAGCTTATCAGCAGGTTCAAATCAATCCATCAATCAGGACTTGATTTTGGTTTTTTTCAAAACCAACTTGACTATATTCTGAATTTCAGCCCTGAGGACATCATTACAGTGGGAAACAAATATTTCCATAGAGAAAATATGGTCGAGGTAATAGTTGGCTAATTTTTTTTTAAGAATACATATAGTCTAGAAAAATCCCACCTATATTTTAGCCATTTGTTATACCAATTTAACTTTGCTGCTTTGGGATTCAATTCTTCCGCCAAATCAATAAATCCTTTTGCCACATCAAAATTTGCAGACCAAAGGGCATGTTTGGCTTCATGCATCACCCTAAATAACAACGCTCGTTTTTCTTTGGAAGATCTGTTCATCTTTTGGATTTTGTGACAAACTTTCAAAGTAGAAGGCAACATCTGGGAGTTTTTGGCTTTGTATTGGAAAGCTGAAAAGGATTTAGAGTGTATTCTTTTTTTAACACCAATATGATTAGTAAAAACAAATTGGTATTTCCTTGCCAAGCGCACCATAATATCAAAATCTTCATAAACCAGCTCTTCATCGTAGCCACCCTCTTTTCGGAAAATATCAGCATCGAATACCAAGGATGCAGATGGAAGCACATACTTTTTCACAATATCTTTGTATATGTCCCCCATTCTCACCTTTTGTTTTAATTTCCCACTCGCACTTCTCTTATAAAAGGTCCGCTTTTTACCACTTTTTTCAATTAGCAGGACATCAGAAAAGCAACATGCTGAACCTAAATAATCCTGAAGTTTAGCCACTGATAAAGAAATATGGTCCTTCGAAAGCATATCATCTCCCGAAAGATCTATAAGATAGTTGCCCCTTGCACTCGAAAACGCTAAATTAAATGACTTGCAATAAGGAAGTGATTTTTCACGGAAAATGCAGGAATACGGAAAATTGATTTTATTTTTTTCAAACCAATATTTGATCACAGCAGGTGAACTGTCCGAACTGCCGTTATCCACGACAATTAATTCAATGTTAGTATAATCCTGGACCCGAACACTTTCCAGGGCATCCTTCACAAATAAGTCCTGATTATACGAGGTAAGTATAATGGTAACCAAAGGATTTGAGACCATAATGAAAAATGATTTATATAACTTAGTATTATACCATTAAAGTCTAGGATAGGCATCTACCATCTGATATAATCTTCTTCTAAATTAATTCTTTAACTTGAAAACTTATCCAAATGTAGGTTTATTTGTTTAACGGATTAAGATTTTAAATCACATTATACCAGATTGAAATAAGTTTTATTTTAAGTTATAATCATCAGTACCAAAAGCCAAACAATAAACCAGTTGTTTGCTCAAATAAATCTATCAAGTTTGGATACCACAGACACATATCTTACCATTTCAGATGACTCTGAAGGACTTTACAAAGAGAGAGGGAGTAAGTTTATGTCATTTGCTTTTCCTGTTTCTAATGAAGATGAGGTAAAAGAAAAGCTCGAATTTCTTAGAAAAAAATTTTACGATGCGAGGCATCATTGCTATGCCTATGTTTTGGGGAAAGACAAAGTGATTTTCAGAGCAAATGATGATGGCGAACCCAATCATTCTGCCGGAGATCCAATTTTAGGCCAAATCAGGTCGAACCAACTCACCAATGTACTTATTGTCGTGGTAAGGTATTTTGGTGGGGTAAAATTGGGTGTTGGTGGGTTGATTTCAGCTTATAGAAGCGCGGCAGCGGAAGCCATTTCCAATAATGTTATCGTAGAGGCTATTGTCAAGGAAAGGATCAAACTCCAATTTGACTATTTATCAATGAATAATGTAATGAAAACAATCAAGGATTATGACCTGGAAATCATCAACCAACAATTTGGCAATGATTGCAAAGTGGCAATATTGGTCAGGGAAGGTTTGATACAGGAGGTAATTTCAAAATTTGAAAATCTCGAAAGTGTTGAATTTTCTAGGGATTGAAGGTTCCTTCTAGGTATCCTTGAAAACTTAATTTATTGTAAATTTCCAAACAAGCCCAAGCGTCAGTTGCGGCATACAGCAATTGTTTTTCCGAAAGAATGGGAGCTTCCCAATTAGACACTTGTTCGGATTTTGAGATCCTGACATTAAGAACCATTGCTGCAAGATTCCTCACTCCAACATTTTCAAATCCCACTCTTTTGAGTTCTTCATTGAGATCATAAAAACTCTGGGGTGTAAATGTCTCTCTTAACTTGCTGAGGGCTTTAAGGTCATCTCTGACCGCAGCCCCGATCTTGACGATCTGTTTGGTTTCGAGCAATTCTTTGATAGCCCCGGGCATACCAATCTGATTGACTCTGATCAAAAATGCCACATCTTTTGTCGCCAACTGCAGCAGGGCAACCTGATGCTGTCTACCTTTGGTAAATGATGGTCTTGTCTCTGTATCAAAACCTATAAGATTTTCTCCGGAAAGCTCTTTGATTACATCCACTATCTGAGTGGGCTTATCCACTAAAATTATTTCACCCTCAAACTGCCCCAAAGGCAAATCCATGATTTCAGTTTTTGAGATCTTTTTTGGAATCATACTGCAAACTCCTTTTTAATTTCCAACATTTCCTCTTCACTGTAATAATTGATGCCCAATTTTAGATAACCAAATAAGATGGTCATAAACGGACTGATGATATTGAATATACAATATGGTGCATAAGTTAAAGTGGCCACACCCAATACCGAAGCTTGAGTGGCACCACAGGTATTCCACGGAATCAATACAGAGGTTACTGTTGCACTATCTTCCAATGTCCTACTCAGGTTTTCTGGTTTCAAACCTCTTTTTCTATATATGTCTGCATACATTCTCCCCGGCACCAAAATGGCCAAGTATTGATCAGAGGTTGTGACATTGAAGAAAACACAAGTTGCTGCTGTTGAGGCTATGAGAGATCCTACTGAGTGGACTTTCCTGATTACCGCTTCCGCCAAAACTCTCAGCATCCCGCTTTCCTCCATAATTCCTCCAAAGGCCATAGCACAAACGATCAACCAAATGGTATTCAACATTCCTGCCATTCCTCTCGTAATCAGTAATTCATTTACCACTTCATTAGTAGTGATAACACTTATCTCCCCATAAAGTGCCATCATGACAGCTTTGAAAGACTGGTAAATCATGCTCGTACCAGCTTCATTGGCTATAAGACTGATGACCTCAGGTTGGAAAATGATGGCAAAAACACCTCCAAGTAGAGCACCAGTAAGTAAAGCAGGTACAGCAGGGATTTTTTTTACAATCATTCCGATAACTACCAATGGAACGATAAAGAGCCAGCCATTGATATTAAAATTTTCCAAAATAACTGCCGAAATCTCTTTGACCTGACCCACTGAACCTTCAGCGCCTGACGTAAAACCTATAATTCCAAAAATCAGCAGGGTGATAATCATGGATGGGAAAGTGGTTTTGGTCATATGTCTGATATGGGTAAACAAATCTGTACCTGCCATCGCAGGAGCAAGGTTGGTGGTATCTGACAAGGGTGACATTTTATCCCCAAAATAAGCTCCCGAAATAATCGCACCAGCGATTATGCCTTCTTCAAAGCCCAAAGCCCTTCCAATCCCCAGAAGTGCGACACCAACCGTGGCAACTGTGGTCCAGCTACTGCCAGTAGCGATAGACACGATTGCACTCACAAGGCAGGCTGCGATAAGAAATATTGTGGGATTCAATATCTGTAAACCATAATATATCATGGCAGGAACTATACCACTAAGCATCCAAGTACCTGCAAGAGAACCAATTAGAAGCAAAATCAATATGCTTGACATAGCCGAAGATATACTCTTGACAATACCGTCCTGTAGAATTTCCCATTTAATATTGAGCCTGAAAACTGCCACCAAAGCTGCTACCGCAGATGAAATCACCAATACCATTTGATTGGAGCCTGAAAGTCCCTCCGTACCAAATATCCAAATGTTGATGACGAGTAAGATTATGAGAAAAGCTATCGGAAATAACGCTTCGGGTATGGAGGGTTCCTTATGTTTCTTTGTCATCAAAGGTTTTTTTGAAAATTTTAAAAATTGAATTTAATAATTTTTTGGAACATTACACTTTTGATAATAATTCAACTAAGTCTCCTGCTGTTTGCCATCCTATCGCAACCCCCATTCCTCCTAACCTGACAGCCATACCAACACGATTGTTCACCATTTTCACAATCGGAGTTTTTGAATCACCAAAGGCCATAATTCCTGCCCATTCCATTTCAAATTCCGGGGTATTTCCAGGCATAATGATTTCACTGTATATTTCTTTTAGATAATCCCGGACTTTATAATTGATACCCAAATCAGTGCTCTTTTCACCGATAAAATCCATGTTTCTTCCCCCTCCCAATAGTATCCGATTTTCAATATTACGGAAGTAAACAAAACCTTTGTCATAATGAAAAGAACCAATCCAAGGTATGGTTCCGGAGAGTTTTTTGGTAACCATAACCAATCCCCTACCGGGTACTATATCCAATTCCGGAATTAGACTTTTGGTAAAGGCATTGGTGCATACAGCAATTTTCTCTGATTTGAAAGTAATGCTCCTTTCACTTTCCCCAACTATGACTTCACTTTTTTCAAGATCCAAATGCTTGACTTCTGCACCTGTCAGAATCTTAATATTCAATTGCTGACATCTATCCCATAGCGATTGGACAAACTTTCCTGTGTCCAACTCCCCTTCATATTTATTTTGGATTACTTTCAGGACTTTTTTTGAAAATCCAAATCTTGAAATATCCTTTACTTCTTCAAAAACCGGATTTGCAAAAACTGCATGTAAAAGATTATTGATATTATCAAGTTGATTCAAATCGGCTATTTCGTTTTCGGTAATCAACTCAAATCCACCTGTTGCTTGATATCCCAAAGCTTCATCCCCAAACTCTTCCCTGATGGCACAAAGTCCGGAATACCTCTTTTCAACAAGATTGAGGACTTCTTGTTCTGAATGATAGTTGAGGTCATCCAAGATTTCTGTAAGGCTTCCAAAACAGGCAAATCCAGCATTTTTGGTGCTTGCGCCGCTTGGAAATAGCCCCCGCTCGAGGACCAATATTTTTTTTCCGGGAAACTGCTTTTTGTACTGTATAGCCGTAGAAAGCCCGACAATTCCTCCTCCGATGACAATCAGGTCAAAATTTAAAAAATGCTTTTTTTCCCAGAAACTCAACATTATTTTTTTTCAGATTAGAGATATTTGAGGCTATTTATTAATTTAATGCACATATTCCAAAACTAGCCCTCTTCTTTATTTGTAAACTTTGATTATTCCCTTACTTTCAACCAACCCAATGTTACCATGAGAAAAATTGATGAATTGTTATTGGAATATGGCCAAAGCCATCAGAACGAAACGAACAAAACAATACATTGGATTTGCGTCCCGGCCATATTTTTCAGTATAGTGGGATTGGTTTTCAGTATTCCTTCAGAGCAACTTTCAAACTTATTACCTTTTTTGCAGGGTTTTGCCAATTGGGCTACTTTGATTTTGGTCTTTATCCTGCTTTATTATGTTTCGCTGTCGCCGCCATTGGCTTTGGGCATGTTTTTCTTCTCAGCACTGTGTCTTGCTTTGGCCAATTTGATTGATTTAATTTCACCTGTTCCTCTATGGGCAGTAAGTATTGTTATTTTCATTTTGGCTTGGATTTTCCAATTTTATGGGCATAAAATAGAAGGTCAAAAACCTTCCTTTTTCAAAGATCTTCAGTTTTTATTGATAGGCCCCGCATGGTTGATGCATTTTATTTATAAAAAACTTGGATTGGCTTATTGATTTGAATTAAAAAGAAGTTATTTAAATCCCTTATTGTATTTTTGACTAAATACAATCCAATAAAAATAATTTTCTTTTATGTTAAGCATCCTTTTAGCTTCAGTTGAATTGCCCATGTTGTCAGATATAGTCCTGATTTTCGGACTTGCTACATTGGTGATTTTACTCTTTATGAGGCTTAAAATACCCACCATAATCGGTTTTTTGTTTACCGGTGCGATTGCAGGTCCATATGGTTTATCATTGGTTCAGGCTTCCACTACCGTTGAGGTTCTCTCCGAGATAGGCGTAATCTTGTTGCTTTTTGTCATCGGGATGGAATTCTCTTTAAAAAGTCTTCTTTCCATCAAAAAAGCAGTTTTTATCGGTGGTTCATTACAGGTTTCCATCACTATTTTGGTCACCACTTTTATATCTTATTTCCTGGGTTTTGATTGGAATGTAGCAGTATTTATTGGATTCCTTTTCTCACTGAGCAGTACTGCAATTGTGCTAAAGCTATTACAGGAAGGTGGTCAGGTCAATACCATTCCAGGCAGGACTACTTTGGCCATTTTGATTTTTCAGGATGTGGTTATTGTACCCTTGATGCTTTTCACACCAATGTTGGCAGGAGAAAGTGACAACATTGCCTTATCTCTATTTCTGATGGCGATAAAAGGTACCGTAGTTATTTTGATTACAATAGTAAGCGCCAAATATCTGGTGCCTAATCTCTTGTTCAGGATAGCAAAATCAAGAAACGAAGAATTGTTTTTGCTGAGTATTATTGTAATTTGTTTTGCAGTAGCATATCTGACTTCACTTCTTGGGCTTTCATTGGGTTTGGGGGCCTTCCTGGCGGGACTGATTATCAGTGAATCCGATTACAGCCATCATGCTACAGGTAAAATCCTTCCTTTTAGAGAGGTATTTCTGAGCTTTTTCTTTGTATCAGTGGGTATGTTGTTTGACATTTCCTTCCTATTCTCTCATATTTTTGCAATAATCGGGCTAACGCTTCTGACTTTTGTCGTGAAGTTTGTTATTGTTTCCATATCAGTAAGAGCAATAGGCCAAGGATTTAAGGAAGCATTTATGGTAGGCTTGTCTATTTTTCAAGTGGGTGAATTTTCGCTTTTATTGGCAAAAGTAGGCATGACATATAGTTTGTTTGATGCTGAAACCTATCAGTATTTTCTTGCGATTTCGATCATCACCATGGCTGTAACTCCTTTTGTTCTGAAAAAAAGAGAGGAATTGGCATGTAGCATACTCAATTTACCTCTTCCAAGCAGACTAAATAAAAGATTCGGAAATGAAAAAATTCCAGAACCCTCACTTGAAGAGGAAACCTTGAAGGATCATTTAGTCATCATAGGATATGGATTAAATGGACACAACCTTTCCAAAGCAGCAAAATCGGCAAACATCCCCTATGCCATTATTGAAATGAATCCGGAGACAGTTAGGGCTGAAGCATTGAAAGGAGAACCAATTATGTACGGTGATGCCTCCAACGAATCTGTTCTTCAACACATCAATATCCATAAAGCTAGGGTAGCAGTAATTGCCATTTCCAATGCAGAGGCTACAAAAAGAATCATTACCGCTGTAAGACATATTACGCATAATCCCTACATCATTGTGAGAACAAGGTATGTCAATGAAATGGAAGAAAACCATAAGCTTGGTGCCGACGAGGTGATTCCAGAGGAATTTGAAACATCCATTGAAATATTCAACAGGGTGCTTCACAAATACCTGATTCCACGCCATGACATTGAAGAATTCACTGCTGAAGTCAGGTCACACAACTATGAAATGTTCAGGGGGATCACTGATGTAACTTCAAGATTCAAAATTGATTTACCTGAAATCAATTTTGTAAGCGTTAAAGTTGAAAAAGATTCAGGAGCATTTATCAATATTCCAATAAAAGAAGCCGGAATTAGGGAAAAAATCGGAGTAAACGTAGTAGCTATCAAACGAGGGGACATAACTATCACGGAAATAACCGGTGACCAAAAGCTAAAACTTGGCGATACAGTATATGTAGTGGGAATAATTGAAGCAATTGAAGCACTTCAAAAAGAGATTGAGGTGACTTAAGGCATAGGAGATAATAACTCCAAACGCTTGATTTTCTCTAATGAAAGCCTGTTTTGAGTGCTGTTGATATTATCAATAATGGATTTTTTCTCTCTTGCCGTAAGTCTCCAATTTAAAGAAGCACGCTGGATATCCTGATCAACTGGACTAAAGGGTCCTAATTGATCGGCCAAACCTCTATCCCTGAGATATTGTAAAGTGGAATATTCAAATTCAATCCGCTCCAATTCAAATTCCATAGTTTCTTTCATCCTTGTAAAAAGCACTTCATTATTCAGCGTCTGTACATTGTCCCAATTGATATAAATATTTTTGACCGGTGTAAACAGTTTTTCAAAAAATCTGGGCAATGGCTTTTGTTCAATTTCAGTGAATTTTTCAGAATCCCTGACGGTGATTAAAACCACTCCAGAAGTATTTTCTTTTATCCAATCCTGAAAAACATAAATAAAACGCAAAGCATCTTGGACTCCAAAATTATCCGAAAGGCCGGAATCCATTGTCTGCATTAAAGGCTTGGACGGAAGTTGAATATTTGGTGTGATAAAAGGAAAAGTTGCTCCCATTCTGAGTGCACTGATAAACCTCAGATTTTTTGCCTCATGCTCTGCAAACATTCTTTGAAAATCAATGGATTGACTTTTCTCATCGAATCCCTCTGTTCGGTCTAATGATATTCCCATATAAGACATGGAATATGGTGCAATGATCAATTTCCGGCCATCATTGGTTATCAAAGGCGTAATCGGTAACATGGGAATCTGTGAGTTATATTCCGGCTCCAAATATTCAGAAATGGTTTTATCCATCACTTCATCGGTATTGATGTTCAATTGACTTTCAAATGCAAAACCTCTATCCTTAAGGTATCTTCTCCCATTGTATTCAAAGTATTGGTTTCTGATCAACATATCGTTTACCAAAAGGGTGAAAATAATGGGGTTGAGATTATCAGAAGAAATCTGATCAAGATACTTTTTATCCAGATAATTGATTTTTTGTTCCCCCTGATTTCTCAGATACAATTCTCTAAAAAATGAAGCCCCAATCACTCCGCCCGATGCCCCGCTTATCATTTGAGTATGACGAAAAAGCCTTCCTTCTGAAGCAATTTCAGCTTCTTGGAGGACTTTCAAAGTCCATAAAGCCGCTCTTTGTCCACCCCCGCTGACCGCTACGAAGACCATTTTGGGTTTTTTATTTATAGGGAATTTTTTGCGCCAGTTCTCCAGAATTTCCAGCGTGAATTTCCTATCCTTTTCCACACTGTCTTGATGAAGCATTACCTTCAAATTTCCCAGATTATATGCTGCGGGTTCCTTTTCATAATCCAAACCAAAGGCGGTATGTGGCCTGTTCAGCCATTCGGTATTTGACACATAATTAAAAAGTAGAATCCCTACCAATACCACAGGAGTTGCCCATTCCCTCAACCAAAAAGTAACAGCCCCTACGATCATTGTCAAAATAGAAAAAAGCAACATACCACTTGCTGCAGCAGGAATTTGCAATAATGGATTTTCTCTAAACAACCCCATGACCAATATCAGGCTGATCAATACCGTCTGTATGATGAACATATTCAGGTGATTTTGATCAAAAACCCGCAGCAATTGATGGGATTCAAACCTGGAAAGATCCTGTCGGATTTCCTTAAACCTAAAACTGATGTCCAAGTAATCCACCACTTTATCTTTTTGCTTTTGACTATCTTTGATTCTTCTGAGCATATTTGCCCTTGGCAATTTGGTTTTTCTCAACCTCTTTTCAACACTTCCTGCAAAAAGGATGAAAAAGTCCTTGTTGGTAAGTCCGAAATACAAAAACAACAAGGTATAGGTTAAAATAGTCCCTCCTGAAAAACCCAAGAAATAATTTAGCACGATCCAGTTACTTTCGTGTTCATTATCCAATTGAAAATTTATAAATGCAAAAAGGTAAAGGATGTAAAAAATCAGAGGTACAATCGAATTATTAAGACAATACTGAATAAATGGTCTAGGGATGACGGCTAAAAACTTGAATTTTGCCCCATCCAAAATATAGGTGGTCATATGAAAAGACATGGTAAAAATCCCCAATGCTACCCCCATAAAGAAAAAGCCCTGCCAGGATACCCTGTTGAGATATTCGGGATCCAACAAAAGGTATGGCAAACCGATGACCGTACCAAAACTTTGGAAGGCTATCAACAACAAGAGAAACCATAAGGATAACAATAACAGGTTTTTCTTCAGGTGTAAAAACAATAACTGAACCGGAAAGCTATAAATGATTTTTTGCCACATGTATTTTTGATTCCTTCAAAATATACGGGATTTTTTAAAAGATTTCTAAATCAATATTTTTCATTGTTGCTTTTACCAATATCCATTACCTTCGCTGCTCTAATAAAATATTGATCAAGATGAGGATTTGGTTTTTGTGTAAGGTTAAATACGCCAAAGAAAATGAGCAGGGATTGCTCAAAAATGTTTCAGAACAATACCTGGTAGATGCGGTATCCTTTACCGAAGCTGAGGCCAGGATTTATGATATGCTGGGTTCCGTCATCAGAGGTGATTTTCAGGTGACCAACATCAGCAAAAGCAATTTTGTGGATGTTTTTTTCTTTGAAGATATAGACATCTGGCACAAGTGCAAGATCAGCTATATTGTAACAGATGGCGACAGTGGCAAGGAAAAAAAGGTTACCCAATTTATGCTGGTGACTGCACATGACGTGAAAGAAGCATATGACCGGATCCATGAAAGCCTGAGCAATATGTTGGTTTCTTTCAGAGTGCCTGAGGTGACCGAAAGCCCTATAGTTGAAGTTTTCCCTTATGAAAAAGAGGAGGAACTCAATCCGCCGATTCCGGCAAACCTAAGGCCGCTAAACCAAGTGGAGGCAGAATTAAGAGAATATGAAGAAGGGGCTGAATAAGCCCTTTTTTTTGTATTATTTCTTCGAAAGACGCAAAGATTTTAAAAAAATCCGATTCATTTAGTTGAAACTAACTACATTTGCATTGTTTGAATTAGCACACTCTTACCAATGAGTAAAATAATCCCATTTTCTCTGCTTTTTGCGACCGTCTTGGCTTTGGTCTCTTGCAACAAAAACGACGATCCGCAGCCCGAAAAAGAAGTTGAAATATTTGAAAGAGTCCCCAGTGGCAACTTTGCAAGAAATTCAATCAATGTCGGAAAAATTGAAGTACTCTCTAATCGGTTGTTTTACTCTGATCGGTCAAATCCTGGGTATATTTCCGATGATCTATCCGTGGAACAGCTTTGCTGCTACGCCTTAAACAATCAAGTCCATCAGCAAACTTTCAGTAACGATTACGCGGTGGGCGTCAACAACTACTTGAGGTCTTTTATAGTATACTATGTAAACCAAACAAGGAATCCGGAGAGCATCTTTTTGCCGTATGCATTAGGCCAATCCTACGAGGATGCCTATATATGGGGAGGAGAAAATCTAGGCCTATTTGAATTGAACGACAATCTGCTTTTGGCTTTTGTTCATGTGAAGAATCAGC
>CAZLJT010000008.1:0-33767 GCA_964559905.1 uncultured Aquiflexum sp. | reverse complement strand
TCCCGGAAAGATAATTTACGGCAAAGACCTTACCTTTAAGGGAGGTTCTCACGGAAGTACGTTGAGTATTATCCCCGAGGAAGCTGCGAACGACTTACGTTCAACGCTGCCAGAGGTTCCGGAAAGCCCTTCCAACCATTTTGCGAATTTCCTCAAAGCCTGCAAAGGTGAGGAAAAGACAAGGTCGCCCTTTGAAATTGCAGGACCGCTAAGTCAGGTATTCTGCTTGGGAGTAATGGCCCAACAAATGGGTGTTAAGTTGGAATTTGACAGGGAAACAAGACAAATCATCAATAACCCGCTGGCCAATCAGGTCCTGGCAGGGATGCCACCAAGGAAAGGTTGGGAGGAATTTTATAGGGTTTAATGCTTGAACCCGAAAAATGAATAAACTATCATTGGGTAATATAGTGGAAGCTTGCTGTATTAGCCTCAGGCTGTTTCTCTCAGGTCCGAAAATATCTTCGATATGTCTATGGAGTCCATTGTAGATATAATTAAATCATCCTGCAGGCATAAGCAGTTCATCTCTGAGTTTAAATCCACTAGTGTCCTTTTAGGATCGGACACTAGTGGATTTAAAAAAAACCTTATTAGAAGATATCTAGAATTTCATATTCTGTTTCATTGTATTTGAACTTGTCGCCCTTTTTCAATCCGACCATATTGGCATAAATAGGGGCTTTGAAAGAAATGCCAAATAATTCATCTCCTTCCACTTCAAATTTTTCAATAGATACACATATATAAAATGTGAGTTTGTTGGTCACGACAACTGCGCCTGGCTCAACGGTATCAGATGCTTTTGATGGGTCTAGATTATTGAGAAAAGCCATTTCCTGTTTCGCAAAATCAAGCTCTTTATGCACCGTATTAATCAAATCTAATTTAGAAACCATACGGCTTTCAGTCTGACTTGGCGATGCCCCATGGCGGCTTACATCCGACTCCAAGGATTCCAATCTGCTGGAAAATCCATCAATTAAGCTCTGCTGTTTTTTAAGGCATGCTTGGTGAATAAGTTGTTTGTCTTTTTTCATGCTCAAGATATATTTATAAATTGTTTAGATTTTATAAGGTTACAACATTTTCCTGCTAAATCAATCTTTTTTTAACTCTTTGGTTCTGTCGAAGGCTAAGGATTAAGAGTGAAAAGTATAAAATCAAAACACCTGCTGTTGAACTTATATACAAACTCATCCAGATAATTCTGTAGATACTTTAGACTTACCCTGTGAGTGATTCGCATCAGATTTCTTTTTAGGTTGCTTTTTGCCACATGAAGCCAGTTTAGATCCTTTTTGGTGGAGTTTGAGGAGGAATTGATCTTGATATGCTCCTCAACCAATCTTTCAAGATTTCCATTTACAGTGTTTGGAATTTGATAGGGAAACAATACTAATCATCTACCACCCACTAGCCAATCAGGTCCTGGCAGGGATGCCACTTAGGAAAGGTTGGGAAGAGTTTTATAGGGTTTAGTTCTTGAAGTCATATAATTTGAAGCCACTGGAGGAATTCCGGTGGCTTTTTTGTTTTCTGCTATTGATGGAAGTTCAATACAATTAAACTATAAGGGAATGGGAAAATTTTGAATTCAAAACTAATTTTAAAATAATAAAACTTGGGAGACAGAATAACCCTGCTTTTTGGTTTTTTCTGGAATGAGGCTTCTTTACTCTATTCGCTTGATCCTATCATCTGCCTAAAAGCTGCTGATATCTCTTGTCCCCATATTTAACTGAACCTACTAATTTTTATAATTACAATAATTTGCATTTCTGAAAATATAGATTTATATAATTGCATTTTTTCCAATTTTCGCAATTATAAGTTTGTGTATTTGCACTTGTGTACACGTTCAAGAATTATAAATATCTCAAAGCTCTTGTCCAAGGCCCGGTTGGCATCGATCTCAGCCGCAGGGATTTCCTCATTTTTTTTCTCCAGTTTTGATCCGGAGGCGCTTCAAATTGTAGGGAAAGAAATGAATACAACATTGAAAAGGCAAGGCATTTTTTTGCCCCTTTTGAACTGACAAACAAGAGTTTTTTTGTTTACAATAAAAACCCATTTTGCAATCAGTTCTTACTACCGATTAATACCCTATGAAAATCATCCGAACCGGGCTTTTACTGCTCTTTTCTTTTCTTATTTTTTCCTGTGACTCCAGGTATGATCATTCTGGTTGGGATACTTCAAAGGTCCAAATAGCACGTGATGAATTTGGAGTGCCACATATTTTTGGACAAACAGACCCAGATGTCGCTTATGGTCTGGCTTGGGAGCATGCAGAAGATGATTTTGAAACCATCCAAAAAACATTGCTTGCCGGGAAGCGAATGCTGGGACGGAAATATGGGCAAGATGGCGCTGCCGTGGATTTCTTTGGACATTTACTGCAAACCGCTGAAATCTCAGAGGCCAAATATGAATCGGCCTATTCAGAGGAATTCAAAGCTATTTTAGAGGCCTATGCTGCAGGAATGAATGACTTTGGATAAGGCTGAGGTGTTGAAAACAGCGAAAGAGATTTATAATCCGGGCGATAAGAAGTGATTTGGTTTTATTTCATACCTATTTAGTTTACTTTTTGCCTCAAAAATTGTGTAGGCTAAGCTTCTTTAAGCCTTAGAAATGGGCTCTCTAAGTAGCGGAATGACAGTTGGCAAAAGATCAGGCTGAGCAGGAAAGTGGAAATGGTTTTGCCGTAAAATACCCACCAAGCTGACTCGTGGATTCCGCCGATCATTGCAAAACCCTCTGTAAATACCATGGCAGGAATATGTAAGCAATAAAGGCCATAAGTGAATTTTCCCCAATAACTTATGTTCTTAAAACTTCCGATTTTGAATAGCGATTGCTTGAAAAAGGTTTGTTCATAAATGATAAATGCAAAAAAGAGGGCAAATACCACGCGTTCCAAGATCAGGAATGCAGGGGAAACGAAAAGTTCTTTCCGAAAAAGGATCAGCAAAAATCCCGCTAAGTAAATAAGCGCATTGTTTGTTCTGGAAATTGAGGGCATTTCAATCTGGCTCAAATTTCTTTTAAAGCACCACCATCCCAACCAAGAGCCTATCACCAAATCAGACATTACACTGAAGGTATGATAGAAGATCACTTCGTGTTGATCCAAGTACATTGCTCTGAACCCTAGAGAAATTAGGAGTAAAATGATAAATAAAACCAGTCTATGTTTTTTGAAAAAAAGCAGAAGAATTGGCCAAAACAAGTAAAATTGCTCTTCTATAGCTATTGACCACAGTACTGAAAGCGTACCAGAAACAGGTGCTCCGTTGATGATGCTATTGAAATTCCCAAGAAAAAAGAGAAAGTACCAAACATTTGCTGTTTCTTCAATTTCTCCTCCTACTGAATTTACAAGTGTCTGGAAAATAAAAAAACCAAAGAGTACCGTGGTAAAATATAGAGGCCAGATTCTCAAGGTCCTCCGCCAATAGAATCCACTGATATTGAAATTGCCCAATTGCTTTTCTTCAGAAAGTAAAAGATAGGTAATTAAAAAACCGGATAGGGTAAAGAAAAAATTAACGCCTAGGTCTCCGTTTTCCCATAATTTGTGAAATCCCAAATAAATAAAACTGTCTTTACCTTGTAGCGGTACTTCATAGTAACAGTGATACATGAATACGAAGAAAAAGGCGAAAAACCTTAGTCCATCGAGGTTGGGGAAAAATACTTTTTGGTTCATTACTTATGCCGATATTTTTGGCACAAATATTTTAAAGGAAGAACTGCAATGCGTTGCAACTTATAGGATGAAACCAATTTTTAAAAAATTCTACTGATTTTGAGTTATTGCATCAGAATCAAGAAATTCAGAGGGAGTTTTTCCCACATGCTTTTTAAAACATCGATTAAAAGATGCTTTAGAATTGAAACCTGCCTCCAAACCTATCCCTAATAATGTGGTATACTTCATCTCTCCTAGCACTAATCTTCTTTTCACCTCCTCAACCCTGAAGGAATTGACGAAATCGTAAAAATTCTTCTGGTAAAATTTGTTGATCACCTGAGAGAGTTGGTTTGTTGAAAGTCCTATTTTGATGGCCAGTTTTGATAAACTCAAATCCGGATCTGTAAACAGTTTTTCACTAGACATCAGGCTTTCAAGGAGTTCCGCGTAATGTTTGATATCATCAGTGCTCATAGATGATTTTTGATATCTTTCTGATAAAGATGAAGTACCTTCTTCTTTCCACGGTTTCGGGTCCAAAGTCAATAGAAAATCACCAACAAAAATAGGAGCTTGTTTAAAACCATAGTAACCCATAAAAATTACCAAAATGCTGACAGCGAGATTTAAAGCAATATCCTCATAGTTAGCATCCAGTCCTAACAAGTTAACTTGGAAAATTACCTGGCTTAAAAACCCTAAAATCCATATCACAAGAACCATGTTCAAAGCCATTTTAAGCCATTTCACATGATAGGTTTCAATATTGGAAAGAAATTGTGCTACAATTCGTAATTTTTGATTGATGATCCTTAAAGAACACAAACAATAAAACAAGATACTTACGAGTATGGCCCATGAAAGTAACATTCGCGTTAATTCTGAAAAAGGTGCCAGATTTTGTTGGACAACGAACGGAAAAATAAAGATCAGATTAAGTATAAAGGGTATAAAATGAATGATTTGCGTCCATTTAAAATTTTCACCCCTATTGAATAAAAACCAAGTATAAAACCATATTAAAGGTCCATTCAAAAACACAAAAGCACTACTGGTTTCTAATAAAAAGGTGTACTGATTTTTTGAAGAAAGGTAAAAGACTATGATGTGGAATAAAATTACCGCAAACCAAGCTACCAAAAACCAATCATAAAGTGTTTTTTTTCTTTTACTAAGTAATAGAAACACAAAAAATGATGTTACTGATCCACTAAAAAAGAAAAGATTTTCCATTTACTTTTAGAATTATATAAAAGGGACAAAACACAGTGCAAAGATGTAAAGAACTTTAAGTTTTTACAGAAATGGTTTACAAACAGATTCAAAAATTCTTGGGGCAGGGATAAAACCAAATAATCAAAATGATTTTAGAGTAATTTAAATATCTCATAAGCTTAGAAATGATTGAACAAATACCTTGAGTCAATTCCTTTTAACTGAATACCCCTTCTAAGGGATTTGGCATAAGCCCGTTCCCAAGGGTAAAAACCAAACTTATCCATCAATCTTACATCATTCAACATGTTTCATTTCAGAGACGAATCTGTTCATTTCCGTACATATGATTGACATCATTTTTTTATTCAGGTAATTGATTTACAGTATTTTAAAATTATGGGGACAAATTTTGAGAATGACTTTTTGTCTCCAACGAAAATTAGGAGAAAATTCTAAACCAACTAAAATTATTAAAAAAATGAAACCAACTGTTTTGACTCAGAAAAACCCGGGCGTTTTTTCAGGTCAGATTTCGAATCTAGCTGACTTTTGGACTTTAAAAGTCAAGTCCATCAGTACCGCTTGGAAGTTAAAATCTCTTTTAGTTCCTATGGCAGCCTTGACATCGCTTACAGGTTGCCAAGAGTCTGATGATCTTGTTCCCAAAAATCCAGTGAACGGAAGAATGGACCACCAGATAGAATTCCGGGTGATGAAGGCTAAGGATTACAGTGAAGAGGTTTATGATGGCGCAATGGCCACACTAAACCTAACGATTTCTTTGGAAAATTTGGTCGACGGCGAAAATACTGTCCTTTGGGATACTGTATTTGAACTTCGCGAAATACGGGAATTTCCCGCCCCCGAAGATGCATTACTGATTAGGAAGAATATTTCGCAAATAGCCGATGCCAACGAGGTGCTCCGACTATCCAATACTGCCCGTTATTTTGATAGAAACAACAATACTTGGATGGCTGCTGAAGGAGAAATCGTACCTCGCGACTTCCGATTGGTCAAGGTGGATGTTGTGCTTTGATTTAGTCCAATTATTTGTTTTGGATTTTTGGAAATCAGCTTTCTAATCCAAAAAAACCAGTGATCTATTTACCTATAAACATTAAAGTAATGAAGCAATTAATCATTATTCTGTTTTGTCTTGCATTAATTGCAGGATGTGCGCCAGCTAATCTTGCCCTGTTAGGTGATGATTGGTACGGACACCAAAAATTAGAAGTTAGTGGACGTACAGGGATTCTTATAAACCAAAAATTGTCTTTTGGTGAATTTTATACACCTGAAATCCGCCGATCCTGGACCAGAGGCGGCAATAGCTATTCAGGCATAGGTTTTGGCAACTATGCCACAGGTGAGTACCTGAATATCATTGGCACGGAATACATAGAAAGGAAACAAACAATTCGGTTTGACCTTTCAGATGGAGGCTTGCAGACATCTTCGGTTTTCTGTGTTTCCAAATTCCAAGCAGCTGACCTCCTCATCGGAAATGACCGGGGAATTCTTTCTGTGGGGATTGATCTGCTTGAATTGAAAAAAGGAAACTCATCAAGCGTATACTTTGCTCAGATATATACGCCAAAGGAAACCGAACCTTGGCAACTGATCTTAGATAACGATAGGGCACAACGCCATCCCAAAATTTATGCAGGGACAATTTCAAAGAGCAATGGGCATTACTACACTATCCATCCCGTATCAAGTATACTCAGTCAAAACGGGAAGGCGCTACAAATGCCTTTTGGCTCTATGGGTCTTGAAATTCGAGACCAATCGGGATATCCGCTTGCAGCAGTCAACCTAGCTGATAAAGGACAGGTTTATTTGGTACAGGGACTTGACCAAGAAGAAAGATTCCTGATGGCCAATATATGTACTGCACTTCTTTTACAGGAGTTGATTGGCTAAAACCTTTCCTTAATTGGATGCTGATCCAGTCAATTTACAAACTATCATTGATCAAAATTCAATCAATGGTTATTTTAAAAAATCAATAAAATTTCAAACTATACTTCAATTATGAAACCAACTATTTTATCTCGGGAAAAAGAAAATGCCTTTACTATGATGATATCAGCATTTTCAAAGGTGTCCTTTTTGGAAAGGACACAAGGGTTTTCCAGTTTCTGGAAATTTATTATGGCTCCCATATTTGCCATATTTCTACTTTCTTCCTGTTATCAAGATCCGGATATTGAACCAATCAGGTCTACGATTGAACACAAGGTGCTGGAAGAAGCATTTCCGGTTTATGATTTTCAGGCGTATTTGCTGGACCTAAATCAGGACGAAATCCAAGATTTTACCATTAATGTCATGTCGGTCGGATTTAATATGGGGGTGAGGCATTATTTCCAAATCAATTCGCATAGGGATGCAAGGGTGATACTCAGTGGAGATGAAATAACTCCGCTTGTATCAGGCACCGTAATCGGTCCGGAAAACACTTCTGAGGTTTCAGAATGGAGCATTTTCACCGGATCCATGATGGTCAGGACAGTTACTGAAAACCAACCGGACCAATGGTCAGGACCTTGGGCTCCCAACAAAGACTATTTTGCAGGGCTTAGCATCAGGATCGATGGAGAATATCATTATGGCTGGGTGAAATTACAGGCAGATAAAGAATCTCACGCCATGTTTGTACAGGAATATGCTTTCCAGTCGGTCCCAAATCAACCCATCAAAGCTGGTCAAAGAAAGTAAATCTGGTATTTGAGGAAGAAATTATATCGTTTTGTATTGATATGAGAAAATATAAACGTAAGCTGTATTCCTTACAAACTTTGATTTTAAGAAATAAAATGGGATTTTAATGAGGCTGTATCATAAATCGTCTTTCAAATTTTATTACCAAATAAAGTATTGATTTTACAATTAGGGTCTTTGTGAGTCGGGGTCTTTGTGGCCAAATTTGTTCAAACTGCCACCAAGGCACAAGGATGCAAAGCTTTGTCAAATCAAACCCCAAATTATATTTGGATGAGATTTTGGAGAATACACTTATGAGACAGCCTCTTTTTATTTTTTCCTTTTTTATAAACCGATCTAAGTATTTGGAATTTTTCCTGCATGGGAAAATATAAGCGATAATTAATCTTTTAAACAATTTTTCAGCGTGATACCTTCTATCGGTTTTTTGTACAAACTGAATACAGCGATTCTTAAGCTATTTTTCTTAATGAAATGATGTATTCCGAACAGATTTCAAAAAATTTTGATAATCAGGAAAGCGCTAGAAAAAGATAACCCCTTATCATGAAGGTGATTTTCTTTTCCACAATTGTGTTATAGAACATTTTTTTGAACAGAAGATGGCTTTCAAAGCAAAAATATTTGAAAAAGGCAGAATAACCGAAGCAACCCTTATGACAATAAATCCATCATATTAATCGAACCACAAAAGAAAATAAAAATGAAAAATTTCCTTCAAATAAGTATTGGACTTACTGCATGTTTTTTAGCCTGTAGTTGTCAAAACCAATCTGAAAAGCAAGTGACAAATCAAGACTCATCAAAAGATAAACAGATGGGATTAGAAGAACAGGTTGCTTTCGGTGAACATCTATTGACCATTACAGGCTGCCATGACTGCCATACACCCAAAAAAATGGGTCCTATGGGTCCAGAATTGGATATGGATAGAGCTCTATCTGGTCATCCGTCACAACAGCCCGTCCCCAATTTGGATCGTTTAGAACTGGAATCCAAAGGAGTGGCCGCTAGCCAAGGAGCGACAGTGTGGGTTGGACCCTGGGGTGTTTCTTTTGCCTCTAACCTCACCTCCGATGTTACAGGGATCGGTAACTGGACCGAAGAGCAGTTTTTCATCGCACTTCGTGAAGGTAAGTCCAAAGGTATCCCCACCAACCGGATGATGCTCCCTCCTATGCCCTATGAAATGTTTCGGCACATGACTGATGAAGAGATTAAGGCGATTTTTGCCTATCTGAAAAGTACCCGACCAGTTGACAATGTGGTACCCGCACCAATGCCTCCTCTGAGTTCTTCCAGTCAATAATCAAATACTTAACCTCAACCGATAATGAAAAATATATTTGCGAATCTCCTGTTTATGCTGGCCCTGACCGGAAGTCTCAGTGCCCAGCAACTCCAGCAACCTCTGGAAGATGTTCCCCTTTCCAATAAGGGATACGCCCTACTCAAAACAGGTGAAATCATCGAGGGGAGAATTATCAATTCTACCAGTACACGGGGCGTCACCAAAGTGAGTTTGGAAGACGAATCCGGCACATTACATAAAATCAGTGCAGCGGAGATATACGAATTTGCCATAGCAATGAATGCGGCAGTAAGGCTTCAATATCTCAGTGAGAGAGGTTCTTCGATAAAAAAACTGCTCTCCAAAGATCAGCCTACATCAAAACCCAAAGATTTTATCATATTCCGCAATACCAGCATCAATGGAGAAAATGAACTTTTGCTTCAGCTACTCAATCCGGACTTTGATGAGGTTTTTGAGGTTTTTTATGACCCATTTGCAAGAAAGAGCACCTCTTTAGAGGGGGAACACATTACTTGGACGGGAGATAAGCATCGGGCATATTTCATATCAAAAAACGGTTCCTCTCTCATAAAAGTAAAAAAAGGTAATTACAAAAAAACCTTTGAAATCCTTTTTGGAGATTGTCCACAGGTACTTTCAGACTTTAGAAAGCCAAAACTTAAAGAGCTGGGTAATCATATCCTGTTGTACCAAAATTACTGCACTTTAAATTGATCTGAACCATGATAAGTTTAATATAAGGACACAGGATATCTTTGCGTTTTTTTTGAAGCCTTTTGGTGTTCCTGATTAATTGCGATGAATCCCGATGGAACTTTGGGAAGTTTAAAGTCTCTTAGGTTACTCATTTTGAGTTTAATAACACTCATAGGATTTGGCTTATTCATTTGGTTGAATTCCAATAGTAGAGAAAAAAACAGCCCTTCAACCTTACTTATGATCTATTCAAATGATATTAAAATACGATGAAAAAATTAGTAATACTTTGTTTCTTGATTTTTCAGATTCCCCCAATATTTGCCCAAAAGTTTACAAATCAAGAAAAATCAGAAGTTTTAATTCAACTGATGGAAGAAATCAAAAAATCCTACATCAATGAAAGTAAAGCCAAAGAAATGGCTGATTTTATAGAAAATAAACTTTGGGAAAATAAGTACGACTCGATTCTGGTTCCGGAGGAGTTTGCATTCATTCTGACCCAGGATTTAAGGTTGATTAGTCACGACCTTCACCTTGAGGTAATTTATGAAAGAGAACCTTTAGAAGATTTTTCGGAAGAAGAGGAAGAACAGAATTGGTTAACCTCGCTTTTAGAGGATAATGGATATGGTATTAAAAATAAAATGATTTTGGAAGCCAATATCGGTTATTTAGCCATTCCTTTTTTTGGTCCTGTAAAGGAAAGTGCCGATACCCTATTCAAGGCGATGGAATATTTAAAAGACACTGATGCCCTGATCATTGATCTGAGAGAATGCAGGGGTAGTTTGGATGGAAATATGATTCCATTGTTTTGTGGATACTTTTTCAATGAGCCTGTTCACTTGTTTAATTTTGAAAATCGTCTAAAAAATTCAATACGTCAGTTTTGGTCTTCGGCTTATGTGCCCGGGGAAAAGTACTTGGAAAAGCCGATCTATATTTTGATTAGTGGAAGGACCTTTTCAGGAGGTGAAGAGTTTGCATATGATATGAAGCATTTGGGGCGAGCCATATTGGTAGGTCAGGTGACCAAAGGCGGTGCTCAGCCAAAATATCCTGTTAGACTTTCCAGGGATTTTATAATTACCATTCCTATGGAACGATCTGTTAATCCTGTGACAGGCACCAATTGGGAAGTAGTAGGAGTAAAACCAAATGTCGAAGTGAATGCTGCCCTATCGCTTCATGAAAGCCAGGTTTTGATTCTGGAGAAGTTGATAGAAATGGAAACTGATGAATTTAAAACGGTTAAATTAAGAATGCGACTGGAAGAATTAAAGAAAAATCCACCACTTCTAAGGAAGATCTCCGTTTCTTTGGCCGGTTATCAAGCGGCAAAGGAAGTAGCAATCTCAGGTTCCTTTAATTATTGGGCTACTCATACAGATTTTCTCGTTAAGACCGAAAATGGCTGGAAGGGTGAATTGGAATTAATTCCGGGAGATCACCATTACAAATTTATCATAGATGGGCGTTGGATACTCGATCCCGGAAACCCACATCAAGTTGAGGTGGAAGGACGCATGAATTCCCTTATGAGGGTCGATTGAATTGAAGAGTATGAAAATTATCTTCCGGATTGAAATAGGGTAAAAGAAGGATAATGCCTTTCCTTTTTTCAGATACCAAAATCAACTTTTGTATGACTTTGGTTCTACCCACATAATCATGTGATTTTTAGGAAAATGAATACAAATATTTTTCCAAATCCCCTATATTTCGCTAGGCTAAATGAAAAAATTACTTTCTCTTCTTCTTTTTATCCTCTGCTGCTGGAATCTTCAAGCACAAACCAAACGGTTTTTTGTAAATCGGTTTAGTTTGAATGAAGGACTATCAGCCAATCATGTTTTGACGATTTATCAGGATCATAATCGCTTTATATGGATAGGCACACCCAATGGGCTGCAGCGATTTGACGGCCGTAAATTCATGACCTACCAGGTAAAAAAAGGCGGTGTCAAGCAACCAAGCCTTCCTGTTCATGAAATTCAAGAGGATCAGTCGGGGAATATGTGGCTCCGAATTGGGGATGAATATGGACTCTACATTCCCGAATTAGAACAGTTTACCCCTTTTCCCTTCGAAAAGCCTCAGGCGCGTGCTAGGGGTGAATATTTGTGGATGGACCGAAAAGGACATGTCTTTGTAATTTTAAAGGAGGATAAAATCCTATGGATCGACCCGGAAAATGAACACATCACAGATCAAAATCTTCCTATAAAAACCCCCGATGGATGGAAGCTAAATTCAGTTTTCGAAGACCGGCATGGAAGGTATTGGCTGAGTTGCGTAGAGGGAATCGCCTTATATGACCCTGAAAAAGACGAAGTATTTACAGGCTCATACAATCCCGAAAACCTTCCTGTTTTGCAACGTACTGATATACAGCATGTCGTTAATTTATATGAAGATCAGCTTGGGATATTTTGGATCAACTATTGGGCTCCGGATCAAATTTTGCTTTCTTATGACCCAAAATCAAAACTCTGGAAAAACCACGAGGGCGAGTTGAATCCTGGAAATACTAATTACCAGGAAGCTTTCGGGGTACTTGAATTGCCTGACGGACAACTTTGGCGATACGGAATTCAGACCTTGGCAGATTTTGATCGAAAAAGTCATCAGTATACGAGATTGGTCCAGAGCGATATTCAGTTTGACAAAATAGGTAAAGCTATTTGGGATCCATCAAAGGGTATTTGGCTGGGAACCGATTCGGGGCTGTATTTTCTGCATCTTGAGACCCCAAATATTTTTTTTAGGAGATTTGATACCAAAGATGGAAATCACGAATTTCAAGCCATCGAAGAGGTCATTCATCAAAAAGATACCACTGTTTGGTTGGGTAGTTGGGGCAAAGGAATCAAAATCATGAAACCTTTAGAGGAGCAGAATTCGGATTGGACCCGTAAGGATCTTCCACCATTAGTGGAGTTTAAGCAAGTCTGGGATCTATTGCATGACCGAAAGCGAGGGGTGGTTTGGGCAGCTTTACAAAAAGGAAACCTTCAGATCATTGATCTGAATACCCGAAAATCAGTTTTTCTCAGTCCAAAAGCCTTTGAAGGTTCGACCATCCGGACCATGGCCCAAGATGACAAAGGTGACCTATGGTTTGGAACCCAAAATGGAGCGGTTATCCATTATTCGGGAGAAGACATTCAGGATAGCGGATTCAGGAGATTTAGTAAAGTAGGAGGTAGTATTCCAAAGCTTCTGATCAGTCGCGATCAAAAAATCTGGGTTACGACAATAAATGAAGGTGTCTATGTATTTAATCCTGAAGACGGAAAAATCATCCTTCATCTTGATGACCGCATACTCAGCTCCAACAAAATTGAGGAAATACATCAGCTCAATGACAGTATATTTCTCATGGGTTTTGAATTACTTAATAAATACAATGTACAGACTGGAAAAAATCTGGTGTATTCCTATTCCGATGGGATGGCGAGCAATGTCATTTCCCATATAGAATCTGATACGACCGGCTTGGTATGGATTAATACCCTAAACGGAACGACAAGATTTGACGCTTTGAATAATACGTTTTCTTCTTTTGGGAAAAATCACTTTTTATCACAGATTCCTACTGATGGGTATTCCGGGACGAGATTAACGAATGGAGAATTAGCATTCATCAGTAATAATTCCTTGCTCATATTTGATCCGATGCAGTTTGATCGGAATCTTTCACCACCTCGACCTATCATCACCAGTGTGAGCCTCTTTGGGGTCTATGTGGGTGATGGGACGGTAGAAAACTCCCTAAGGATATTTTCTTCAAGTCAAAATAACCTGACTTTTGATTTCAATTTATTGGATTTCACGATTCAGGACCGCTTTGTGTATTACTACCGCCTAGTGGGTGCTGACCCAGAATGGGTTAAGGCCAAAAGTGATTTCCAGGCAGTATATTCCCTTTTGCCCCCTGGAAATTACCGTTTTGAAGTGAGGACTGCCAATGAACTTGGGGTTTTCTCCGAAGCCTCTGTTTATTCATTCGAGATCAAACCAAGTCTGGTGCAGACCTGGTGGTTCAAGGTATTAATGGGATTACTTTTCTTGGGAATCGTAGCCCTTATCTACCGAATGAACGTCAACCGGATTTTGGCAGTAGTCAAACTTCGAAGTCGATTAGCCCGTGACTTACACGATGATATGGGGTCCACACTCAGTACTATCAATATTCTAAGCTCCATGGCCAAAACCAAACTCGTAACCGATCCGGCCAAAACAAGTGAATATATTTCAAAAATCTCCGAAAATAGTCAGCGTATGATGGAATCCATGGACGATATCGTCTGGAGCATCAAGCCCCAAAATGACTCCATGGAAAAGCTCATTGCTCGGATGAGGGAGTTTGCCAATCAGGTATTAGAGAGTAAAGATATCCAGTTTTCCATGGAAGTGGATGAACGGATACCGGGTTTGAAACTCAGCATGGATGCGAGAAGGGATCTGTTTTTGATCTTCAAAGAGGGAATCAACAATGCTGCTAAATACTCTGGAGCCACCCGGGTCTTTATTTCCTTTGGCTTAGATGGACACCTCTTTACAATGCGGATACGGGATTATGGAAAAGGATTTGATTTGACGGATTTGGTTGAGGGCAATGGACTGGAAAACATGAAAAAGCGATCTGCCTATCTTGGTGGAAATCTTGAGATCAAAACCGAACCTGGTGAAGGAACGATAATAGAACTCCAGGTTCAATTATAAAAAACCACTTCAATATGTGATTGAAAGGATTTGAGCATTATTTTAACTTTATATCATTAAACTTCAGAAACTATGATCAAACTCCTGATATATGAAGATAATCCCCGACTCCGAGAGGGGCTTACGATGCTGATAGACGGCAGTGAGGGATTCAGTGTATTGTCTGCTTTTAAAAACTGTACCAACGTGGCTCGTGAGATCAAGACTTTTCGGCCGGATGTGGTACTTATGGATATCGATATGCCCGGAGTCAATGGCTTAGAGGGTCTGAAAATCATCCGCCAAACTGATGATCAAGTTAAGGTCCTGATGCTGACAGTCTTTGACGACCAACAAAATATCTTCGAGGCGCTAAAATGTGGTGCCAATGGCTATATTCTTAAAAAAACGCCGCCTGCAAAACTGCTAGAGTACATTCAAGAGGCTTCCACCGGCGGTGCACCGATGACTTCCTCGGTAGCCGCTCAAGTATTGATGATGTTTTCCAAGCTTCAGCCTTCGGTTGAAAATGACTATAATCTCACCGACCGGGAGAAGGAAGTGCTACAATGGTTGGTAAATGGCTATTCATATAAAATGATCGCCTCCGAAATGTTTATTGCCATGGATACTGTTCGTTCACATATCAAAAAAATATACGAGAAGCTCCATGTGAATTCCAAAAGTGAGGCAGTAGCCAAGGCATTTCGAGATAAGATTGTCTAAATAAATATCAGTATGCTCCAGACCTTTCAGATTTTCACAAATCTGAAAGGTCTTTTTTTTCCAAATCTGACTCACATCATTTGAATTTTTATCGTATTTAACCTCCATTTTCCACCCATTTATGTGATTTACAAGCGTCGGTTTTTAAATCAATTTTGTCTTGTACTAATTGATAATCAGAACTATGAATAATTTTTGGAAAACCACACTTCTATTTTGGGCCCTCACAGTTTGCCCAAGTGGAGAGCAGGCAAAGCCTACATCTCCCGAGATTTTGTTAGGAAAAAGCAAATACAAAGAATCACATAGAAATGTGATGCATCAGTCAAATCTACTTGCAATGGAATATCCGGAAAGGATCATCAGCCATAATTCCCTTTTTTGAAAACGAAACCAACTTAATAAAATTAATTTACCAACTATTATGAAAACTACATTAATAAACAATTCCGTCAGAGCTTCTTCTTTCCAACTTCCGATTGAGCAGCTATTTTTAGGATGTCTTGCCCAAAATCCCCGCACACAGCGCGAGTTATTTGACCGACTCTATCCCAAAATGATGGGGATATCCCTGCGATATATCAAAGACTCGGCTGCCGCTGAAGATGTACTTCTCGTTGCTTTTCTAAAAGTATTTGATAGGATTAGCCAGTTTAGACAAACCGGAAGCTTTGAAGGCTGGATCAGGCGTATTGTGGTAAACGAATGTCTGATGCATTTGGAAAAAGAATCTCAATGGCGAAAAGATGCAGACTTGGAAAAAATTCATGTACCTGCCAATCAAGACGGTCCTGATGCTTCTCTTCATTGGGAGGACTTAATCAACACCGTGGAGCGATTACCGGCTGGTTATCGGAAAGTTTTTGAACTTTTTGTTCTGGAAGGGCTAAGTCATGAAGAAATAGGCAAACGGCTTCATATTTCTGAAGGAACTTCTAAATCCCAGCTATGTCGTGCCAGAAACCAAATACAAAGAATGCTCCATCTATATTCATTTCCTAACTAAGACACTAATGAAAACTTCAAAAAACCGTGTGATAGGATTCGTGTTGTTAACGGCTTTCTTCACATTAACCGCCTTTTTAGCTCAAGTTCAGTTTCCCTCGTTTAGCTTATCGTCGATTTTATTGATGTGGACACCTGCAATCGCAGCTTTTATCATGAGCTGGTTAGGGAAACGTCCATTAAAAGAATTAGGATGGAAAGTTGAATTCAAGTGGATTGGCATTGCTTGGTGCCTTCCAGTGATTTATGCTTTTTTGGCATACGGTCTACTCTGGGCAGTCGACGTTATATCCTTTCCCAATCCCACATTTCTGGAGCGAGCCCAATTAACAATGGGGGTTGAATTTCAAAGCAATTGGAAACTAATAGTTTCAGCCTTCTTTTTTATAACCATAATAAATCTGATTCCCGCAACTATTTTTGCACTCGGAGAAGAAATTGGTTGGAGGGGCTTTTTGGTTCCTGAAATGTTAAAATGGATTGGCTTTTTCAAAACAGCCTTTTTTTCGGGGTTGTTGTGGGCGCTTTGGCACTTGCCTGGAATTCTATCTGGAGACTATGGTGATGCCAATACCTCAATGGCCTTTCGGCTTGTCTGTTTTTTTGTCCTGGTACTCAGTGGTGCGCTTATCCTTACTTGGTTAAGGGTCAAATCTTCCAGTATTTGGCCTGCGGCTATTTTTCATGCCACCCATAATGGCGTGATTCAAACTTTTTTTGAAAGACTTTTGGTACCCACTGAATCTTCTGCCTATTGGACAGGGGAATTTGGACTGGCATTGGCTTTGACAAGTGCACTGCTTGCAACTATCGTAGTTTTACTTTTTTTAAGAAAAAGAGGAATGAGCAGACCTATCTCCATGGATTATTATCTCTAAAGAAACCTAAAAATTCCCTTTGGAAAATAGCGCTTGCAATAGTGTATGGGTCTCAAATAAAATATTAAACTTAAGTCTTTGATAATTTGTAACTATTTGTCCTCAATTAAAAAGCCCTAATCAAAATTTTGACCTACCCTCCTGCCCTGGATTTTTCCTAGGGCATTTTTTTATCCTTAAAAAATAAAAAATGTAAGGAAAAGCAGTTCTATATTTCTCTGTTATGATTTCATTTATTTTTTTTGGAATGGGTCAGGGTGAACAGGGATTTAAGTGTTAATTTATAGGGTGACCATTGCAGGTTATGTTATTTCATAGCTGAAACAATCGGTGATCTTCTGTGACACCTTGGATTTCCTACTTCGAATATTCACCATTTTTTATGGTAGATTGAATTGTGTTTGTTTAATCTTTAGGAATTTTCAATAAAAAGTCAAGAACATGAATAAGAGACCAATATCTTCTTGAAAAATAGCCCATATAGCTTAATTGCGATTAATTGGCCATTGATATGGAACTATAATTGATGTCTTTCTTCCAAAATTTGAGAAATCCTTTGTCGATATCAGGTGTTGATTTTTTAGGTTTTGCACCATTGAGATCCTTTTATATTTAGTATTCAAAGAGGAATCGGGGAATTCTGTCATATGGTAAATGGTATTTAACCATTTCGAAATGAAAATTTTTCAACAGAAAACATTCTCATTGCATTTATGCTTTTAAAAACTTTATTGCTTATCGAAAAAAAAGAGCCTCCCGTAAATAGGAGGCTCTTGAGGAAAGAGTATCAACTACTTTATTCCCATTTGAAAATTGGTTCTCCAGCCACTGATTCAAAGTGCAGATCCCCTGTCTGTAAATTATCCTGAAATTGCTTGGCCACTGCGATTCCATGTTGTCCCGAAAAACGGATTTTAGAATGTCGAATTACCAAAGATCCCATTGGTTCATTGTCAACAACCACCGCTGCAGAGAAATTATTTGGAACTGGTCTACCTGCATGCAAAATTTCGGCATACTCGATTTTGTTTTTAGGATGATTAGTTGAATAAACTATTCCAAACCAAGACCCTGCTGATTCATTAACTCCTTGGATTATTACAGGATTTCCGGCATTACCTTCTATCGCCAAATAGCCTATTTGGTTATTTGCCTCATTTACAACTATGCTGGACCCTAATGGCATTTTGATGGTAACCCCGTGCTTTATTCGCATACCCGAATGGATTATTAAATAGCCTTTAATCAAATATGGAGTTCTATCAAAAAACCCTTCCCATACTACCTCTCCTGTTTGTTTAGCTAATACATTGTAGCCGTTAACAGCAACTTCATTCTTTAAGTTTTCATTCAAGGTGTTTTTGTAACCAAGATTTTCTACCAAATCTGCAGTAGTGGATATGGGATGTCCCTGATGATTTTTTATGATGTTTAGGTCAAATTCCAACTTGATATTACTCGCAATCGCTTCCAAGCCATGTCCTTTCCCTTTATCGAGAATAGTCCTTGTCATTTTCAAATTAGCATTATTGCCTAGTTTAATAGTCGATGATTCCTGACCGACAACTGGATTGCTCCCAGCATGACTGATTTGGGCTAAATAAATTGTGCTTTCGTTGGATTGGGAATTTTCGATGTATATTCCACGCCATGCACCAACCTGTTTGGTTACTCCTTCGATTTTTACAGGTGCTGTTTCACTTCCCAAGATGCTAATGGCCGACCCTGCAATAATCCGAATAGCTTTATCGTTTGCCATATTTAAATTTGTACCTTCTGATAAAATCAACTTAGAGCCGTTGTAGACGACCAAGTCTTCCAACATTTCATAGGATACAGTAAAATGAGGCCATATATTCTCCAAACCATTAAAGATCCTACCGTCTGTTACCTTGATATTTCCATCTTGAAATTCATTGGTCATAAATAATTGAGGAATTTGAATAGCAGGTATTTTCAGGGGAGATGTCTCATTTTCGGAAATGCGATTGTTATTAAATTCTTGAATAGTTGACGAATTGTCCAACCATACGCCTGTTCCAAGATTATCATGGATATTTGATCGAGATAGAAAGACCTTGGATTCGGGACCAAATTTAATTCCATAACCTAGCTTGCCGGCATCTTTTATTTCGATACCTAAGAGGTACTCCACTGAATTTTTTGAAAGCATATGAATACCATTCCAATAACCCCGGACAGATTCTTTACCTTGGAATACTATGGGGTTATTATCAAAATCCATGGAATATGCCCGAAGCGATCCGTCAGTCTCCACCTGAATTCCCGCTCCTTCTTCAAAGCCAATCCGAACACCCGGTTCGATAGTCAGTTTAGCGCCACGGATGGCAATGTCTTTAGTCACCAGATAATCCAGCTTTTCTGTCTCCGTTACAAAGACATTGGTCAAGGTACGGTTCTGCAAAATATCCGCATTGATGATTATTGGGCCGTGGGTGGAAGTACTTTCCAAAACGTTAATTTTCACTAAATCCTGTGATTGTAATGACCCTAAAGTAATCGTAAGCTTGAATGTATATTCACCAGCTTTGTTAGGGTTAAAAGTCGTTTCCAGTGAATTGGGGTTTTGGATAGTCACTGTGCTGTTTTCGGGTTTAGATACATTTTCCCAAAGGATTTGTGCACCCACTCCTTTTATGATAGAAGCGGAACCGTTGAGGGCTAAAGCTTGACCGATTTCTTGAGATCGGTCTTCTCCTGCCACTGCCAAAAGGCTTGGTTCCGGATCATCACTCAGCGTTATGGTTACATTGTCTGTATCCTGCCAATTCAAATAAGAAATGGTAAGTTTGACGATATATTCCCCAGGAAGGCTTCCATAAAACTTGGCCAAAACTTCATCTTGATCTTCGATGTTGACCTCTGACCCTGTTGGCTTTGAATTTACCTCCCATTTGTAAGTGACGGGTTTTCCAGCAGCATTGGTTGATAGGCTTCCGTCAAGAACAGTTGTGTGCCCCACAAATCCTGTTGTTGGGTCACCTGCATCAGCTACTAGCGGATTCGTTGGATTTAGGTCATCCTTTTCGCAACCCGCAAAAGCGAAAAGGGCAAATAGCAGAAAGGCTACATGTGTTACTGTAAGTTTCATTTTTAAGTTGGTTTAGTTAGTGAATAACATGTTTCTCCTACAGGATGGGAAAATCAAAAATTGAGTTGCATGTAGGGGCATAATTTAATTCTTGGAAATCAATAAAGATCCAACCCTTATTTTATAAAAATTTTTACCTGAAATTCTAAAGAATTTGTGAATACAGATGAATTTGCCAATGGAATTTCTCCTATCCAACCAGAGAATGCTGGTATTGAAGCTGGTAAATTCATGCTGTAAAGAATTAAAAAATATTATGAAGACTAAAGAGCAAATAAAAGCGGAAAGGGACAAAATAGTTAAAGGGCTTGAAGAAATATACCAAAAGCTGATTGAGTTTAAAAAAAGCTCATGAAAATCAATAAGGTATAATTTAAATCAAAAAAAGCGGTCATTTGACCACTTTTCGCTCCCCCCATTGACAGAAGCTACAGCCGGGACTAAACTTTTTATATTCTGATACTTTTAATGCAAATCTATTTTATCGTGTAACTCACACCACGCCCCCAACCTTGTTTTTCTATCAATCCTTTATTGATTAACCCTGATAGAATACGTTTTACGGTAGGTAATGGTATCGCCAATTTTTCAGAAATTTCGCTCGACTTGATGTTTGAGCGATTTTGGATAATCGTATAGATTAAATTTTCCTTGGGTGAAAATTGTGTTTCTATACCGCTTTTATTCAATTTCATCAAAAGTTGAGATTGAATATTGGATAAGCAGCTCAAAAAGAATTGCATCCAATCGGTAACATTTTCTTTAGGGCGCTGAGCCTGACAACTTCTTAGAGCCTGATAGTATTCGTTTTTTCGGTTTTCAATTTCGTGTTCAAAACTCACGTATTGTATCCATTTTGATACGATTTGATACGAAAAGATACGATTATGATTCGAAATCATAAGTATATTTTGATACGATTTGATACGTTTAGATTTAATAATGATACGAAAAGTGTAATTGTTTTTCAATTGTTAAATTATCTTGCGGTCGAGTTCGTTAGATCTTGCTACTAACGGTTGAACCAGCAATACTAATTGAATATCAATCAGTTAGAATTATCTGCAGAAGCTCGGTCTTTTTTGGAGATACTCTTGTCAAAAAAAGCTGAAGCCGTCCAAAAACCTTGTTTAAATAAAATGGAGTGGGATAAAAAAGAAAAAAGAGGTCGTTTCTGACCTCTTTTTAATACTAGCTCCCCATCTTGACAGAAGCTGCCACTGGACTTAAAAATTTATGAATCAAAATGGTTAGAAAATTCATTCAAATTCAGAGATAACTGTTTATGAAAATTTTGAAATGGTAAATAACTACGCGGAAAATGACCTTTAGAAAAAATTACAGTCTTTATCAAAGGAAGATGCCAAAAGAATAAACCCGATTCACCTCCATTTTTTTCTCTATTGCGCTTGAGAATTTTTCAAAGTTTTTATCTGTCTGCATCCTTAGGGAAAAGCAAAATCCGACATTTGATCAGTTTGCTGTGCAAAGAGCGAATATTCTGCCTCGGTCAAAAAATATGGGGGAATTATCAGAACATTTGAAAAGGATAGGAGGAAATCCCTATTTAAACTTCAATCTGAATATGGAAGTGCTCTTAGTTGGAATATCTTGATTTGAATGCAAGTTTAATTGGTAAAATAATCCTAGGATAAAATCAAAAGCTATGCCCCTTCCTAACGCCGATCGATTTGTCTGGGAAGATATAATTTATTTCATCTATGCTCAACCTTCGTGTGATCACTTGAAAAATGAATTATTACTGTTTACGCTTATGGCTCCGAATTCGGCATGTTAGATGGGATATTCTGCTTCATATGCGGTTCAGAATAACAAACTGTTTCTCAAAGTATGGAGTTCATATACCCTAAGCCCAATAGAGCTGTAAAGTCTTGTTTTTGGAGCTTGAAGTAATTATTCCGGGAAGCTGACACCTGATAATAGTTTTGTATTTCATGTTGTCGAGATGCCTCGATTCACGCGCTGGGGCAAGATAGTAAACCGTGCAAATCTCACCAAAATATGAAAATCTCTACTTTGGTATAGCCCGTTTTTGCCAAATTAACTATCATCCGTACTCCAATTGAAGCAGTTTTATGAAAAGATTCTCGGTAGACATCTTTTGCTCAAAGTTAATCATTCCATAAAATTCAGGGTAGAACCATTTTAAATAAGATCAATCTGAAAATTGAGTCAATTGTATGTCTTGCCAATTAATCCGATGAAATTATAATGCTTAATTTGAATAGCAATGAAATTTCTTACTTTCATTTTGGTTTATTGAATCAATAATTTTGATGTATAGGCTTCTAAATTGGAGGAGATCTTTAATACATAAAGTCCTTTTTTCAAACCCCCACCAAATTCAAGTGCTCTTTTATTTTGTCCAACCTTCGTTTCAATAATCTGACTTTCTATCAGATTTCCAGAATCAATTTGATAAATGGTCAATTGCATTTGTCCCCCAAACTTAGACTCAAAAAGGATATTGGTCTGCTTTTGAAATGGATTAGGATAAACTTTTATTTCGCTGTTTCCAGATAATTGGACTTCCTTTTCATTTGAAAATCGAATTTCACTTAGATTCATCTCAATAGATCCGGAGTTTTCTGAGATAAACGATAAGATAACTAGGTCATTCATATTCACCTTTTCTGAAAACTCTTGAGATTTAAAAAGATTCAATGGAATGCTGTAAACTTTGCTTTCCTCAAATAGCTCAAATGAATAACTGTAGTGAGAATTAAAATTCTGAATAGATTTTTTCACTAATCGAATGGTCATTTTCCCCTTCCCGGATGCTTTAAAGTTCAGGTAGCTATAAGAGCTGACATCAGCCGGTATTGCCCCTCCTTTAATGGTCTTATATACCGTGGCATATTCAGAACCAGAAGAAGCAAATTCGACATTTCTAAAAATCGGAAAATCGCCCTCCTTAAAGTCATCACTTTCTCCATTTTCAATTTGATAATGAATCATTTGACCATCTTCAGGAATATAGTAGGCCCATATCCCATCACTTTGATAGAGATAATCCATTTTGACTTTATTATCAAGAACATCTATCGCAATCTCTGCATAATCTTTGGCATCAATCTCTACCGAGGAGGAACCCATTGGAACCAATTCTACCTCCATAAAACTAACTTCATTATTTTGGGAAATTTCATTTGGCTTAGCGGTAAGTTGGATGGTGGCAGAGTTTTTAAGAGTTCTATTCCAGATTTTCAATTCCACTTTAGTAGGATCCGACGAACTTTTTAGAGTCTTACTTACAAAAATCCCAGGACTGGTTTTGGAGACTGTTTGCGATAGTCCACCAAAGTTTTTCATTTGGGAAATCACATTTTCGAGCATTGACTGTAGCAGTTTACCATCAGCGCTCCAGAATTGGAAGTTATAAAAACTTTCCTCTGGTTTATAATCTTCTAAAAGCCAAGCTGATTGTAAATGCATTTCATTTGAACTCTCAGAAAAACCAACTGAAAATGAGACAGCGTATTCATTCAATCCCGAGACAGGTTTCAATAAACTCCTGATCAATGAATATCCGTTTACCTGAATGCTATCAATGGCAAGGATTTCTGAACCCTTAAGGCGGTCGCAAACATATTTGGAATGTTCGTATACGAAATCCGAAGTTTTAGTTGCAAAAAATGAAGCAAGGTTATTCCCTTGTTTGAGGTAGTCAACAGAAACCACTTCTTCGGCATTGGTTATGTTTAATAATTCGGTTGGACTTGTAAGGTATCCTGTAAACTCTGCTCCTAATATCTGCTCATCTGGAATCAATGCAGAAAGTTGCATTCCATTAATTCTGGCTTTTTTGTAATTTTTTAGATTTTCTTGTTTTCTATAATCTAATGACTCATTTCCACTGGAAAATCTTTCAAAAATTTGTTCGACCACTGCGGTTCCTAAACTTCTACTTTCTAGCCCACCATCATTTCCAGAGCTTACACGAAGGTTTTCTTCACTTATTAATTTCACCTCGGTGGAAGTCCCAGTAGTCAAAGGATAAGTGCAGGTACAAAAAGGGAGACCATCCAAAGGATCCGTCAATTCGAGAGTTATCAAACCTGCTGTGGGTAGGTTATTGTTGTAAAAAGTATATTGAACTTCATTCCCATTAGGAATTCCCGGGGGATTAAATGGGCTTCCAGTCGTATTATTACCAAATTCCCAATCCAAATAACTATTCCCCTCAGAAACTGTAATCCATGATTTAGTCACAACAGGTGGATAGAGGATTGGCTCAGCCCATCCAAAGGTGAAATTTCCCTGATTGGATTTGGAAAGAGCGCTTAGAAAGTAAATACTAACTGGACTGATATTGGAGGCAAATTCCGTTACCTGTTGGCCATTACCATTATTTCTTTTATAGAGATCAGGACAACGCTTATTTCCTACCTCTTGGCTAAAAACTGAATGACTCAAACTGGTCATTATCGACCAAATAATTAGGGAACGGAGGATTGAAAGTGTGTTATTTTTCATGACTTTGATTTTTAATCATCAAAGTTCATTCAATCAATAGGCCATTTTATAACTATCTGAAAATCAATATAATAAAATTTATTTATTTCCAAAAACAGGAAAGTACAACCCAGTTATTCCATATTTTGGAAAAAGTGAAATGATTTTATGATTTTTTGAAAGTGTAATACTTTTGAAGTAGGAAATTCACTGTCAATACGATTACCGTTGAAAAGATTTTTGCCACAGTTGGTTGCATTCCAAAAAACAAGATTAATCCTTTGAGAATCAGGTAATCACTTCCAAGACCTTGCCCAACTACTAAAATATATTTAAAGAGTTGCTTGGTGGTTTTGTTCGCCCCCGAAGATGTACTTTTGAAAGCGAAATTTTTACTTAGCCAGAATCCTGTCGGAATAGTGGCAAAGAAAGCTATAAACAAAGCGATCGTATAAGAAGCAATCGTATACCCTCCAATCAGCCAGCCCTCTTTTGGAAGGATAAACTCATACAAAATCGCGAATAAAAGTATGTTTAAAGCAGTATTGATGGCACCAACAGCCAAGTAGGCATAGACGTCATACGCCAACCACTTTTTGAAAATGGGATAGAAAAACTTTAGAAAGCCTTCAATTCCCTTATTGAGAGATAAGATCATTACTTTTTGTTCAAAAGTTTTTGAATATGACTTAAATACCATTGTGCAAGTTCTCCCATTGGTAAACCTTTAGCGGCCTTATAATTTTGGTCTTCGATTTGTTTTCTCTCATCCGGATTTTCTATGAGGCTTGATACTGCATTTGCAAGACTTTCAGCATTGTCTGTTTCGAAGTATGCTCCGCCATATCCTTCCTCTTCCACCACTCGCTCCAAGTCATCGATTTTTGGTAAAATACAAGCCCTTCCATAGCTACCGGCCTGATGAAGAATTCCCGAGCTCCCGGTTGTTGTGGTGTAAGGAAAAATGACAAAAGTGCTGTCCCAGAATATCTGAGCTACTTTTTCTTCGGGTATGTAGCCAGTATACTCGACATTTGGTAAATGTGAATATTTGGTCTTTAGATTATCAATATACCCTTTTACGTTTGGGTTGTCCGTGCCTGCGACAGTCGAGGTGAATTTTAAATCAGGATATTTTTTTTGCAGAATTTCCATGGCATCGATCATGACTTCTGCTTTTTTATAGGTACCAAATTTCCCAAAAGCCATCAGGTTTATTTCTTTGGAGTTCTCGGGAACATAATTCCTCTCAGGTAATTCAAAATTACCATGGGGTAAAAGGACTACATTTTGGGCTTTGTATTTTTCTTTGAGAATTGTGACATATTGTGAAATTGTAACTCCTACCAAATCCGCTTTAAGGATGAATTTGGTAAGCTGTTCGCCTATCCAAAGGAATAGATTCCCTTTAAATTTGCTGTCTGCCATTCCGATGGTATCTAGCTTCACTGTTTCTGTGATGTTATGAAGAATGACAACGGAAGGAATGCCCAATAACTTACACATCCAAGGAGTCAAAAGACCCAAGGCAGCTGGTATTTTTCCTGATCCAAAAGTCATGAATTGAAGATTCAAAATAACTGCATCAGGTTTTAGCTCTTTAAGTTTTTTCCGAAGGTTTAATACTGTAAACCAACTGTCAAAATCCCAGCAAGGAATGATTTCTAATCCTTCAATAGCATAGCGAGAATATTCACTATTATCTTCCAGATTATTTGTGAGAACATAGATTTCCTCTATCCCTTTTTTTCCAAGAAAGCTTCTTGTTAAGTGGTATCCATATTCGTTTAATGTCACTTGACTAGGTGGATAAGGTGTTATAAAAGCTAATTTCATAAGGAAGTTTTTTTATTTTTTTCCGTCAATAAATCGGATAGCATCCAACCTCCAATTATCTCCTTGAAATAGAAGACTCATTGCGATAGTCGATGCGGTGGTCTGAACAGATCCATCTGGTAATTCAAAACTGAACTGAGCATTTTCATCCAGAATATTACATGATAAGCCGTCCTCTGACCATGTTTTAATATGGATAAAGTGACTTAGATCTTTTCTTTGGATGGAGCTTGAAGGCCCAGCTATATAATTTTTGGCAAGATGAAGATAGAAACGCTCTGTAAATCTTTCCTTGCTTGGTTTTGGATTAGGATGCTGATAGAGATGATTCAAATGTGCCCAAATAGCGGCATAATCTTCCACTAACTTTTCCAGTTGTTGTTCTGTTGGTTCGATTGAAGACCCTACTTCCAAGTCAATCTTTGGATTGGAATTGGCTGCCAATGAATCATATCTGAGGAAGTAAGGAATTTCATCATTCTTTTCTTGAAGTCTAGCCATTGAGAATAACAAAATTCCCACAATACATAGAAAACCTAAGTAAATCCATTTTGTCATGGCTGCTGAATAGTTAGACTTTGAGAATAAACCTGAGCGATTTTCGCTTGAATTGTTGAATTTTCTATTTCAGAAAATGGCATTTCCAATTGACAGTAGGAATCTTGAACAACAGCCTCAATCCTTTTTTTCTCTCCGTTTTTTTCAAGAAAAAATATTACCAGTGTTCCGTTTGATATGGAGTTTTCAAATTTATCTACCAAAGGCCCTACTTTGATGGAAACTACTTGGTTGTAATTATCCAAAGAGAAATTTAAGGGAATTTTAGTGACTGTGCCTGGATCCACATAAAAGCTTGAAACTGGATTAAAAGTTGAACTTTTGAAAGTTCCTGTTTTAGGAGATAATTCCAGATAGTTTTCCTGGAAATAAATCCCCTTATCTAATTCAGATAAGTTTCCCGAAAGATCAAAAGAATATAAAATCTGCTGTTGAATCATGGAAGAATCTGTGTTTACAGTTTTGGGGGTTCTCAATTCTTCAAGTGATGTTTTTGTTTCTGGATTTCTCAAAGAAATAGGATAAATGAATTGGCTGTCATTTAATTGAAGAGTTAGAAAAGCTGGACCTTCGATTACTCCATCTTTTGGATTGAGAATAACTATTAATTGATTCTTGTTTTGACTCAATTGAGGATAAATAACCTGAACAGGTGTGCTTATCAAAGCTATCCAACCATTCCCTTCTACTTCAAATAGAAGGCTATCGCGGTTTACCACAACCTCCGCTAGAGGATTTATGAAAACAGGTTTTTTTTCAGGTTCTTTTTGACATCCAAAAAGAACTATACCAATCAGGACTAGCAGGGATATTCTTTTCATTGGAGATAGATTTCCTGGGACAAAAAGCAATGTGGCAAGAAGCTGATTCTTTCTGATGAAAGTGGCTTTTTTTCTAACAATTCTCGGTCTTGACCGTTTATTTTTAGATTGATTGGAATGTCATTAAGAATCTCTGATTTTGATTCTATTTTTTGAAAAGGAATTTCAAATTTTCCTTCAAGTCCACTCCTTATCGACTTGGGATGTGTCCAAAGATCTACTTGAAGAATTCTGCCAAGAGAATCTTTTTCTGAAATAAGTACCCCCGGGATTGTGATTTCACCAGTAAAAGGATTTTTCATAGAAGCTTCAAAATGCGACTCTTCAGGACTGTCACGAATTAGTTTGTAACTTAATTCCCCTCCTCTGATATATCCTCTCTCACTGATGTCCGTTTCTAGTTCCAGTGAGATAGATTTGATTTTCTTTTCTCCTGAAATAACCTGAGAACCCAATGGAAGTTGAAACCAAGTTGATGCTTTTGGCGCTAGGTTGTAGTGGAAATTCCTTTGAGGGAAAAAGGAGGCAGAACTGTCATTTTCATATGTAAGTACTGCTTTGAGTGCGAGTGTAATCGGAATATTATCTGCATTAATCAATTCACCCGTTAAATTCAAGTCCTCTCCAATCTGTACTAAGTTAGCTTGGTAGAATCCTGCAAATGGTTTTTTGATACGATCATCTTTGACCGTTGGGAAACTGCTGACAACTCGCTTTCCCATTTTTTTAAAAAGGGTATAGGTATATGTGATGACCTGCTCTTCCGGGATGTCGATTTCTAATTGTAGAGGGGTAATGAACCATTTGTTATCGATTTTCTCTAGTTTCATCTGCTCCTCTTTTTCCCTTGATCCCAATGAAGTTCTCCAGCTGCTATGAACAGTCATTTTTGCGGAATTCTCCTTTAATTCTACCGTGTCGATTTTAAGCCGATCCAGTTTTGCATAAGATGGTAATAAACCTCCGTCACTTACTGATTTTTCTAGAAGATACTGATCCAAACTGTATTCGGGACCTGGTTTGAAGAATTGAAAAGCTTCTTCAAAACGCTGAAAATCCAAATGGTTGAAATGTGAATAGATAGTGGTAGCAGGGTCTTTTTGCTCGTCGATCAACAATAGTTCGTAAATCTGATAAATCAAAAAGCTACTGAATAGGACAAATGGAAACCAAGCAGATGAATATACTACAGTCTTCGGATAATATTGAACTTCCTCATCTGCTAGGAGTTCCTGCTGGTTTTTTTTGAAATAGAATAGATAAACGAATGTCATTCCAATCGCTATTAAAAGTGTACTTACCGGCAAAATTCCCCAAACTTTTTTTAACCAAGGATTCAGCTCTGTAGGCTTGATTGGCTGAATGGTGGAAATGTTTCCTTTTTCCCAAACCATGATCCCGTTTTCAAGTCTGATCGTTCTGTTCCAACCTGAATAAAAGAGGAGGGGGTCGTAGTACCGATCGTTGCTGAAAACATATTTCAGCTGATACTTTTCTGCAAGGGTCAGGAAATCGTTTAAAGAAGCCATTCCCTCTTCCATCAGGTATTTTGCATTTTCTAATCTCTCTACTGCTCGGGAGGTCATCTCAGGAAGTCTTCTTGCAGAATGATAGTTTCCATCTACCGTAGCTGCTAAAGTATTGGAAGAAAGCCAAGCCATTTGGTCCCCAAAGCCGAGGGTAAGGTACCTCCAACGCATATGGTCATCCCGATTTAGGAAATTGATGATTGGTTCGATCTCGACAGCCTTGGGTTGTAATGGACGGAAACTAGCCAAGTGAAATATGTAAATAATAAAAAGAAGATATGAAAAACCGCTCAGTCCGGATATAAGAAAATGGGAAGTTTCTCCATATTTTTCAATCCAATATTTTTTGATGTTTCCACTTAAGAATGAAACCAAAAAGTGGCTGATATAAGGAATGGCAATGATAGAAGCCCAAAAACCAAATCGGTCAAGGGTCAGAATATTGAAAGCATTTTCCCCCAATAAAAGCCTTGGCAAAGGAGTTGTGCCGCCACTGCCAAAAAGCAGGCAAACGTAGAAGGAAACTGCCCATCCAAGATGTCTTTTCTTACGAGTAATCAAGTATGATATCGCAGGCAAAAGAGCTAAAATCAATAATAGAGGTATAATATAAAACACAAGTCCGGAACTTGTTTCTTCCAGAAAATTGTCCCGGGATCCATGAGGAATGGAGACTTGGGTAATAGGATCTGTTCGGCTCCAATACCAATATGGGAAAATCAGTGAAATGACCAGGGAAATGGTGGCGAATCCAAAAAAGAGGATTTCTTTCTTTTTATTCCAGGCAAGGATTAAAAGATCAGGGAGGAATTTTCCAAATAAACTCTTATTCCCCAATTCAGGCTTGCTATCAATCAAAGCCATCAGCATAGCCGGTGCGATAAAAAACACCATCCCGAAAATAGCGGTCACATGGTGGGAGCTGATGGTCACTGCAATAAATGCCAAGGACATGATCAGGTATCTCCAATCTGAAGTTTTAATGTATTGATATAGGAAAGGAAGGGCATTCAGTAAAAAAGCCAGCCCAGTCAAAGTTGGTACCTGACCATAGACATGAAGGGTTTCAACCAAAGAGCTGAACACGACAGCCAAAATAGATGCAACTCCGGCAGTTTGCTTGGAATAGAACATCTTGGTAAATCGATAAATCCCTATGATCACAGCCTCAAAAATGGTTATAGCATAGATGCTGAAAGCAATTTTCAAAGGAAATACTTTACTGATGAGGGCAATAAGCTGATGGACTAGTGGTGGATAACTGATGGTCAAAAAACCGGTGTACCAGCGGTATTCCCAAGGTTCAAACCAAAATCTTGAATAATGATCCGCAAAGAACATATGCACATAGGCATCATACGTTTGCGGTAAAGTGAAATAGATAATTATACCATGCGTCAGGAGGCCAAGGGATAAGGCTACGAGTAGAAGCCTTTTCCCAAGGAACTCACCCCAAAGCACATGATCTTGATTTTTCACTTTTTTAAAATTATCGGATTAGATGTATAAGATGCCTTTTAATTCTTTCACTTTTGCCACATACTCCTTGATTTGTTGTTCATTTTCTTTTTTGCAAATCAAAAGAGCCTCGGGAGTATTGATGATGATCAAATCTTCCAATCCTCCAATCACCATAAGTTTTTGCTCGTTGGAGTGAACCAAGCAACCTTTACTATCCACCAAGATTGTGCTGTTGCTATTACTGGCATTCATTTCCTCATCCTTGGAAAAATTATCATAAGCACTGTTCCAAGTTCCTAAATCATTCCAAGTGAAATCCGAGGGGATTAGAAATACATTGTTGGCTTTCTCCATTATAGCATAATCTATAGAGGTGGAAGGACATTTCTTGTAGACTTCGAGAATGGCCATGGCTTCGCTGTCTGTATTTAAATCAGTATTAATTTCCTGAAACAAATCATATATGTATTGAAAATGCTCCGAAAAAGCATCGACAATGTCTTCTGCTTTCCAGATAAATATACCTGAATTCCAAAGATAATTTCCTTCTGATAAAAATTCTTTGGCAGTATTTAAATCAGGCTTTTCTGTAAATCGATTTACTTTGCAGACACTGTCTGTATTTTTCTCTTTGTCATATTGGATGTAGCCGTATCCCGTGTTGGGATGATTAGGTTTGATGCCCAAAGTGACAAATGCATGATGACTTGAAGTGTAATCCAGTGCTTTTTTGCAGGTTTTTGTGAACAAGTCTAAGTCTCCTATCAAATGATCGCTTGGAGCGACTATCATATTTGCTTTTGGATTCATTTTCTTCAATTTGAAGGAAATGTAGGCCACACATGCTGCTGTATTTTTTCTTTCCGGTTCGGCGACAATGTTTTCCAGAGGAAGATTAGGTAATTGCTCTCTTACAATCGCCACATATTCCGAGGAGGTTACAACAAAAATATTTTCTTCGGGAATGAAAGTGGAAAACCTGTCATATGTTGATTGGATCAAGGTTTGACCAGTATTGAGAATGTCCAAAAATTGCTTTGGAAAACTTGTTTTACTCATTGGCCAAAACCTGCTTCCAACTCCTCCGGCCATGATTGCGACGTAATTATTTTGATTTTTCATAGTATGTTTTTTTATTAATTGGATTGAAGAGAAACTCTTAACTGTTTGTTGGTCAATATACTTTTTGGTTTTCTTTTTAATTGATAATGATAATAGAGTCCTAATAATTGCAAAGGAATCTTGATCGTGTCTTTAAACTTTAATCTGGAATCTCCGATTTCTGACCATTGTAATAAGGGATATTCCAATACACCTTTTTGTAAGGTGGTTTTGCCAAACTTTTCTTGGAGTCTAAGGAAAATCTCCACATCAAAAAGCCAGGGTGTCTGAAAATTATTTTTGAATAAAAATGGAACCAGGTTTCTTTGAAAAATTTTAGCTCCGCATTGTGTATCCTGAAAATTTGCTTTTAGAATAGATTTGATCATTTTTTTAATTACTTTGCTTGCCAGCGATCTGCTATCATCTCGATTGATTTCTGCACCTAATCTTTGAATTCTGCTCCCAACGATCGCTCCAAATTTTGGATATGCTTCCTTGTATTTTGCCATGAGCAGCCATTCGTCAGGATGCGTCGCCAGATCTGCATCCAAAAATCCAATAAGCTTAGAATCGTAATTCTTGTGGACAAAGAGCATACCTTGTCTCACTGCTTCCGACTTTCCTCCATTCTGGGGCATATCAAAAACAACAATATTACTGGGGCTTTCAGTTTGAACACCTCTTAAAACAGCCAGCGTTCTGTCTTTACTTCCATCATTTACAAGGCATAGTAATACCTCTGGATGATTTTGGGCAAAAGTTTTAAATTCCTTATAAGCAAATCTTTTCTCCTCATTGTAGCACGGAACTATAATGGCATATTGATGTTGAACCTCTGGATTATTATACAAATCATTTTGCAGCATTTGATTAATTCCATTCTGGTGTTTTTGAATAAGTATAGTTTTCATTCTTGTTATTTTTCTGTATGCCAACAATTATTCAAAACATAATCCAAAATAATAAAATACTGATTTTCAAATATTTAAATACATTAGGTGTTTTGTTTATTCCATATAATGGAAAAAATTCCAAAAATTGTATTCATTCCAAATCCTTTTTGTAACTTATCGACTTAATGAAAAGCTATGGGCCAGTTTAAAATATTTATTGTAGAAGACGATCCTTGGTATGGTCAGATTCTGGAGTACCACTTGAGTCTCAATCCAGATTATGTTGTCACCCTGTTTTCGACAGCCAAAGCTTGTTTGTCAAAGCTCCATGAAAAGCCTGATTTGATTACCGTGGATTTTTCGTTACCGGATTTGTCTGGAGATAAGCTGTTTCAGAAGATCAAAGAATTTAATCCTACCATCCCGGTAGTAGTGATTAGCTCCCAAGAGGATATCAGTGTAGCTGTTGGTTTACTCAAAGCCGGAGTCAGCGATTACCTGGTAAAAGATGATGCCACAAAGGATTTGCTATGGAACAGTGTTATTAAAATCAGGGAAAACAAATCTCTGAAACGAGAAGTAGAGACTTTAAAAGAGGAATTAGGACAGAAATTCTCTTTCGAAAAAACCATTATAGGAAATAGCCCATCGCTTAAAAGTGTTTTTACACTGATTGAAAAAGCTATCAAAACCAATATTAATGTATCGATTACCGGTGAAACGGGTACAGGAAAGGAAGTGGTGGCAAAAGCGATACACTATAATAGTGACAGGAAGAAAAAAAGCTTCGTGGCTGTAAATATGGCAGCTATACCAAAAGACCTGATAGAGAGTGAGCTATTTGGTTATGAAAAAGGGGCTTTCACTGGAGCTGTGAGCCGCAAAATCGGAAAGTTTGAAGAAGCAAATGGTGGGACAATTTTCTTGGATGAAATTGCTGAAATGGATCTTAACCTGCAATCAAAACTTCTTCGGGTGATTCAAGAACGAGAATTGACC